>DATHQS010000206.1:0-11570 GCA_035482455.1 Candidatus Acidiferrales bacterium
GAGCTGGTTTTCGTAGTTGGCCTCGCGTTGTTTTAGAAAATCGGAATAATTGCCCGTGTACGCGACGAGCTTTTTCTCCGCGATCTCATGCACCTGCGTCACAATTTCATCCATGAACTGGCGGTCGTGCGAGATCATGAGGATCGCCCCGCCATAACTGCGCAGGTAATTCTGGAACCAGACGAGCGATTCCAAATCGAGATGGTTCGTCGGCTCGTCCAGCAGCAGCAGGTCCGGCTCCATCACCAGCAGCCGCGCCAGCCGTGCCCGCATCACCCAGCCGCCGCTCATCTCCTTCGCCTGCCGGTTGAAATCCGCGTCCTTGTAGCCCAGCCCGCGCAGCATCTTCTTCGCCTTCGTCTCCACCTCCGGATCGTTCAGCTTGTCATGCTTCGCGTGTGTCTCCATGTATTCCGGGCTGGCCACATCCCCGGCCTTTTCCAGTTCATGCAGGCGCTTTTCCAGCAGCGGCAGTTCCTCCACGCGGCCGGTCGCCACATCCAGCACCGTCTCATCGCCCAGCGCCTCGCCCTCCTGCGGCAGGTGGCCCACCATCGTCCACTCATCGCGCTCGATGGTGCCCGCATCCGGCTCGCGCTCCTTCAGGATGATCGAGAACAGCGTCGTCTTGCCGGTGCCGTTTGCCCCGACCAGCGCCACGCGCTCGCCGTAATTCACCTGGAACGACGCGTTTTCGAACAGCGTCCGTCCGCCAAAAGTCATCTTTAGATCGCGAATGATTAACATGGAAATTGTGCTCTCCGTTCTGGGTTCACCGACGGGGATGGGTATGCCGCCCGCAACCAAACGGACGAAAGTCTAAGCGCAAAACGCCCCCCGTCAACCGCCCATTTGCCAGCGTTCCTCCTCGTCCTCGATTTTCTGTTTCCGCCTTCATAATTTTTTGGTCGGATTAGGTCGGATTTACCCGGATAATCGGCGTTCCTTGAATGTTGAAAGTTAAATGTTGAGTGTTGAATGTTCGCCGTCTGGACTGTTGCCCCGGTGACCATGTGCTGGTGCTTGTTTTCATAATTTTTTATTTTTTGCCCGGATTGGGCGAATATCGCCGAATTTGACCGAATATCACCGAATATGGACGAACGTGGGGCAGCCTGGTGGCCGCCAGTACTTTTAAAAATTCTAGGGTCTGACAAAGCCTGACAAAGCCTGACGGGCCTTGCACCACAATCGTTTGCCCGGCTCGGATTTTTGCGTCCTTTGTGCCTGGTTGCCCGTGCGGCTCGCACCCCTACGCCAGTATCGTGAGGCATCTCCCCGCGCCCAGATGTCATACGACACGCCCTTGGCGGTTTCACCCCTCCATTCGTCATTCGCCATTCGTCATTTTCGACGTTCATCTCCCGATTAAATCACAGGTCTTGAAAAGTTGAATTTCTCCGGGGAATGTAGAATGCAGATTTATGCCATTTATTTTCAAAAATCGGGAGTGGGAACGGGGTCTGACCAAAAAAATCCCCAAAAAATCAGAATTACCCTGTAAGGATTAGGGATAATTGCTGTGCTAAAAATTGAGTCGCTGGCCAAATTCGCGGATTTGCTGGGGAATTAAAGGATTTTTGAAAATGAAAATTTGGCGGCCTTTCTGGAAATACCCGCGACGGGAATAGTCAAATGGCAGGCAAACCCGCGCCTCCCCCAAGGAGCATGGCGAACGCGCCAGCGTCTTGGACTGCGGCAGCCCTCTGCCGCTTTTCCATCACCAACCCGCGATGAGATGGGTGCAAACGCCGCCTAACCTCCAAAACCGTCCAAATGTTATTTTTGCCGGTTCCATCGAAACACCGGATTCCTGCCTAAATCGCACTCGACACGCCAGATAAAAGGGCTTAGAACCAAACCCATGAAAAGTGATAAACCACAATTATGTGGCTCACAATTATGTTAGGCAACATTGCCATGAGTGTATTCCTAAATTTTTGTCAGAAGCATTACTATGCCGGATTTGTTCTGTTTGGCATCGGAGGAGGCGTCGAAGTTTTGTCGCCACATCTTCCAGTCGCATTTTCAAGTTGGGTTTCGCCACTTGGATTGATCATCATGGTTTTTAGCGCGATTTTGCTGGCGGTTGGTCTTATCCTGGTGGGACGTCAGCAGAAGCAGGCCGATAAACTTGACTCCAAAAAGTAGATGACGATGCTGCCTTCTCATGGAAGTCGCCGGAGCCAACGCGGATCGCGTTCTTCGTTTTGCGATTGAGCCTGCGGGTTCACCCTGCCACAGTTCCCGCGTGGCTCAGCTTTTTACGGCAACTTTGGGCATATGAGCAAAAAAAGAAAATCACCACCCAGCATTAGTGCGTCAGTGTTGGCAATCCACCAACTTGCAAAGTCGTGTGACGGTCTCACAATCAAGGATGCTCGGAAGCGATTTGCTCGTGCCAAGGTTAAGATGACGACATGGGAGCGTGGCAAGCAGTTAGTAGCCACCTTTCCAAAGTATGAAGTGCGACTCTTGTTCCTTGGTGACATTGTTGGCATGACGTCGGTGCAGGTGTTATCGAGGTAATTATGACGCCGTTGCCTAACCATTCGCCGGAGCCAACGCGGTTCACGCTCTTCGTTTTACGATTGAGCGTTCGGTTTCTCCCTGCCACAGTTCCCACGTGGCTCAGCTTGCTACGTTGATATGGCCTTACAGCATGAAAAGTATTCGGAAATTCAGGATATGCCTTTTGGTTGTTTTTGCCGCTTGTGTTGTTTCTGGTTGTGCTACGACCAGTCATGATTCATATACGGCCACGAGTGATATGGGTGGGATTGAGAAGACGCAAGTATCGGATACAGAGGATATGAACGCAATTGAGAAGACCTGTTATTATATGTTTTGGTTTGCTCTGTCTATTCCTTACGGGTTGGCTGGTGGCAGACCATAGTTTCAATCTAGCAAAGCAAGCATGAGTAAGATTATTAGACCAGCCACCTGAGGCTGGCGGTGGCTCGCCTTTCTGCCCGGCAGTGTTTTGCGCAAATGAAAACCATCGAGATTCCCAAAGTTGATTCGCTCGCGGCCATCGGTGACCCGTTGGAACATATCGCGGATACGTTCCATTTTTTGCTGACCGCCTTGCTCCGCCGGGAGCGGGCGTTGCTCCATGCCGAGCATCGGCGGCCGGCGGCGGACACCGTCTGGTATTTGCGGACACGCACGGACGATGCCGATGGCACTGATGAAACCGTGGCGGTCCTTCCGTCGGCGATTGTGTCGTCTTGCGCCGCGCGTTTGGCGCTCGCCGTGGACCTGGATTACAAGGCGGGCGGTCAGGCGCGGGCAATTTTAATGCAGGCCGGTCGCCGGCATGAGTGCCGTATTTTCCTGTCCAACTGCCGGGAGTCCGGATATTGGATTCGGATATACGCCCAAGCCGTCTGACCGGGGAGAAGAGGTGGTATTTTGCCTTCATCCTCACTTTACCAAAAATTGGAAGTTAAGCGTTAAATGTTCATTGTTGAATGTTCCCCGCCCGCGCCGCCGACCCGCTGAAATTTTTCGGTGTTACTCGCATACCAGCGACCTCTGATTTCCCTCTCTTCCACGGAGTGGAGGAGAGGGTTAGGGAGAGGAGGTGCTTTTTTGCCCTCATCTTCACTTTGCAAAACCTTGAAAGTTGAGCGTTAAATGTTCGTTGTTGAATGTTTCATCCCCCGTCCGGCCCCGGACCGATTTGCACTGCGGCAAACCTGTGCTATTTTCCCCTTGGCTTGGATCAGAAGACCCAGATGACCCGCGATGTACTTTGACCATCAAGACCGGCGCTATCACGTGACTCGCGCAAGGGACTTAAAGCGCGACGGCATTGGCTTGGAGCTGCATGCTGACAACCGGCATGTGGCCGAGGTGTTTTATTGGGATGCCACCGGGGAATTCACCGTTTCCGTTTTCCAACTCGATGTGCCGTTGCCGGTGATCCAGCAGCTCATCAGCGCCGCCGAAGCCACCCTGCCGCCGGTCACCAAGGTTCATGGATTGTGACACCGCCGCCCGGCCAGCCGGTAAGCTGGCATTCTTCTGGACAAAGCCCGTCGCCGAGCTAACCTCAACTCCCGACACCAAAAGCTTATGAAGAAGGTATTCCTCTCCCTGTTGCTCTCTTTTTTAGCCGCGGCATTTTTTACCGGATGCGCCTGGTCGGTCGGCAGCGGTCAAAAAACCACGACCATGCAGCCAACGGTCGGCCAGCAATTGATGGACCTGCAAAAGGCGAAAGATTCCGGGGCCATCACCGATGCGGAATATCAGCAGCAAAAGGCCAAATTTCTCGGCGATAAATGACCCCGCGCCGGAGTCTTGACGCAGGCGGAAGGGTGACCGGCCAAAGAGATCATTCCCCGCTCGTTCCATTCTGGACAACCCCATGCCTCAAACCTATTCTCGCCCTGCGAAAACCAGTGCGTCCAGATTTTTGCGGAGTTCGTAACCAACCAAAACCAAACATAGGATAGGCTGATATGAAATATGCAATTATCGTGGCGCTGGCCATCTTCTGGGCTGTGATGGCCTACCGCCAGTTCGAACGGGGTGACGCGGTCCTCGGCGGCGTGTTCGTGCTGGCCGGCATAGCCCTCACGGTCTACCGCCTGCGCCGAATGTCCTGACGGGGCGCGTTCCGGTTTATTTAGTGGGGCAGGGGATGATGGGTCACGTTTCGCACCAGCGAACCGCTCTCCCCCTTCAACTCACTAATTCACTAACTCATCAACTCGCCCTTGCCCCGTCACGGCCCCACCCGGTTCATCAGCCAGAAGATGAAAACGGTGAACAGGCTGATGGCCACCAACGACATTCCCGTGAAAAACCGCATCTGTTTTTGATGCAGCGAGAGGCTTCTTTTATTTGCCCTATAAATCATAAATCTTCAAATCAACCGGCACTTCAGTTTGCGTGTATAATATTGTTTTGAATTGCCATCGGTTTCCGGCGGCAAATCGGGGGCTTTGCGGGCAAAGAAAAAGGCACAACTGAAAATTCATCCGCTCCCCTCAGCTTGATGAATCAGTTGTGCCTTTGTCTGACAGGCCCGATGTCCTGCCCGCAAAAACCCGTTCGCACCACGTGCGAATTCTTACGCCCCAATGTTTCCAAAAGGAGGACGAAATTTCAAGGCGAATTTCACAGCGCTTTGCCTCCCGCCGCCTGCCCAAGCAATTATGATGGAGGCTTATACAGCAGTTATCGCCGTGATGTTTGAAACTTGAATATTGGAGCTTCTCTGGAGCTTGGATGTTGGACGCTTGGAGCCTTCCCCTTTCCGCCATTAGACATGAGGTCTTGGTCATTCGTCATTGCCTCTTCATGATCACGATGTCCCCACCACGTCATCAGCGCCGCCGGGCGGGATGCTCACGCCCCGACAAAGCGTAACCGGTCACGGAAATGCAGGGAGTTCTTTTTGAAATACCGGTCGGTCCACTTGTCGTCCGGTTGGAGCTTCCCGCCGCCGGGAAGCTTGCCTTTCTGTATCTGGTCTTGCACCCAGCGGGCGCGGTAGTGGTCGTAAATCCGCATTACTTCCACGCCGTAACTATCCGCAAGATCGGGATTGCCCTGAATGATCAGATAGTTCTCATCGTTCTTCTCCGACGCAGGAACGGACAGGTTGTGTGAACCGCTGATGACCACCGGGCTGTCGCCGGTAAAGTCCACCACCACGGCCTTGGTGTGGATGAGGATGTTGCCGCCTCCAGGAATCATCGCTTCCTTCAGCCAGCCTTCGAAGCCGTGATCAAACAGGGCGGTGGCCGCAAACTGTGCGGTCCGGTCCCGATGAAAGCCTGCAATGCCGTTGGCGTCGGTATCCTGCACCCCCAGACGCAAGATGGGATCGTTCGGCTGGCCCATGAGCGCAGCAACAATCTGCTTGGGCAGCACGAACGCGGTGGCGAAGAGCACGTCCTGCTTGGCCGAATTGATGATTTCGATGAATCGTGCCAGGTCGGTTTGCTTGCGACGCGGAGAAAATCCGGCGAAAAGCGGCGACAGCTTGTCCATCTTGTTGTTCGCATCGATCCAGTCCTTGGTGCCGGTGACATCGGTCACTTCGGGCTCCTTCCCATTCCACAGCATCTCGAACAGGGTCTCGTATTTTTCGGCCGTGGGGTTGGTATCCTCTCCTTTTTTTGTTTGCACAACATGAACAACGTTTGCCTGCCGGAACAGTCCGTTGTGGGTGAAGTTCGTCGAGCCGCACAAGACGGTGACCGGTTTTCGCGTGAGGACATTTCCCGATTTCGAGACCTTGCTCAGCACGATGAACTTGTCATGGAAGATGGCCGTGGTCAGGCGCGCCCGGGCCTGGCCTTTCTGCACCAGCGGTTTGGCGTTCTTCGCGTTTACCTTGGTCTTATCCTTGGGATCCTTGGCTTTTTTGGCGTGATAAATCAGCCGCAACTGGACGCCGCGCTGGGAGGCCGCGTTCACGGCTTCCACGATTTCGTGCCATTCATATTCATAGATGGCGATGTCGAGCGCCCAGGTGGCATCCTTGGCCCGGGCGATGGTATCAAGAATTTTCGGCAGCACGCCCCGGGTGAGCCAAGCCTTGCAACCGGGGCTGGCCTTGTCGAGATCCTCCACCGTCAATTTGCTGATGCCCCCGCTTTTCCGCTTCTCTTCGCAAAGCGCGACGGCCGCGGGAAAATTTCGCGAAAAAGCCTGGCTGCCGCCGGCCGCCCGGTTGAACAGGATGTTGTGCACACCGTTCTCGTCGTTGCTGGAGGTGGTGATCTCGACCTCCGGCCCTTGAACCAGCTCCAGATCGGGCGCCTGGTCCGTGGGCTTTCCATATCGTCCGCTGACACGGTAACTGTAAGTGGTCTCGGCATGAACCCGGTAATCGCTCCACCGAAATTTCTGCACCGGCGAAAGGTCCGTTGGTATCGGCTGGCCGGGATCATGTTGCTGGCTGGGAAATGGCAGCATCCCGGTCAACCATTCCCATTTCTTGGTCTTCGGATCTTTCCGTTCGATCGAGAAGCCGAGCAAGCCCGTGCGACGGGCGTTAGTGACGTTAAAAGCCAGGAGCACGCCGGTGGTCCCGGCGTAAGCTTTTACAGTGATTCCATTGGCTGATTTGGTGTCGCGCATAGTGTGTTTAGTTCGGGTTTGGTGGCAGATTTAAATCTATTTTCCGACCAGGTGCGCCGGCGTGCCGGGCCCGGAGGCGGCTCTGAAGCCTTGGATGCACCGTCTGCCTTCATAAACAATACGTATCCGGACGATAAATCTTTCAGAAAATCGAGGGGAGTTTGGCCCCCGGATTACCGCTGTGCGGACTCAGAAGTTCTGAGGATGTGCTGATTTGCCTCCTCGGTGCTTGGAATGTTGGTCCTTGGAGCTTTCCGCTTTTTCTCCCGCCATCCTCCATCTTCAATCATCTATCCTCGTTCCCCTCACGCCCTCTTCATCAGCCAGTGGGTTGCCACCATGATGGCGACGCAGGTCACCGACATCCAGAGCACACTGGACATGAAACAGGCCATCGTCATGCCAAAACCGCACATCCAGGGAGTGATGGATTTCTGTTTCCAACCATAAACACAGTAGCCGCCGGCGATCGCGCCCCACAGGCAGGAGGCCCAGAGTGCGTTCTGGTCGATGCTGCTCAGCGCGGTGATCAGAGGGTCCGGTTGGTTGGTCTGTTCCATTCCCGCCTACTCTGCCGCAACTTCCCGCCGCTTGCCACGCAAAAAGGCTGTGGTAGATTTTGGGCGTGAGCAATTTCTTCCGGCCCAACATCGGCCGTCATGGGCGCATCGCCCGTGGCGTGACCGGCGCGCTTTGCCTGGTGGCCGGAATCGTCGTCGCCGGGGACATTTCCCTGTGGGGACTGGTGCTGGTGATCGCCGGCCTCTTTGCCATCTACGAAGCCCTGAGCGGCTGGTGCCTCGCCCGCGCCTGCGGCGTCAAAACCAAGATCTGATTTCCCCGGAGCGCAGGCGGCCCGCCTGCGTGAACCTCATCACTTTTTCCCATCCTCCTCCGACAAATAATTGGGATCACTCTGCCTTAATACTTCCTTCCGCGCCCGTTCCAGATTCACATTGAACAATTGCAGTACCTTTGCTCCCACGCCGTCACCTTCTCGAAGCAATCCTAGCAGCATGTGTTCGGTTCCCACCTGTAAATGATTCATTGACTTGGCTTCCTTTTGCGCCAAGGCGATGACTTTCTTCACTCGTGGTGTGTAAGGGATGCCTCCAGCAATGTCCTCCTTGGACACACTTGGTGCCAATCGTTCCAGTTCCGAACGGAGTTGCTCCAGATTAACCCCCATTTTTTGAAGTACATCGAGGCTCATCCCTTTTTTTATTCGGATAAGTCCCAGCAGAAGATGCTCGGTGCCAAGGAAATTATGTCTTAACCGGATCGCCTCATTGCGTGCCTGCGTCAAAGCCTGCATTGCCTGAGGCGAGAAATGTAGTCCCTCAAAAGGGGGGGCGTGCCCCGAAGCCTTATTGTCCGCCAGCCATTTTTTAGCCCAATCAAACCAACTCATTCAGAAATGGTATCAAGAGTTAATGATTCCCGCCAGCCGGACAATTCACCTTCTGATGATTCCGTTAATTTTGTAAATTCTGTCTGGAATTTTACACCGCCACCGCTTCCGCCAGCGCCCTCTGCAAGATCTGTGCCGCCGTCGGCAATGCCCGCGCCAGCTTGTCCTGCTGCTCGTTGACCTTGTCGATGACTCCGCCCACGCGATGCGTGATCAGCTTTTGATACCACTCGATGAATGCCTGGCTCGTGACCGTTTCGTCGCGGCCTTCCTCCGGCGCATGCGTCGTCTGCGCCTCGATGACCTCGCACAGGATCAGCGCCGCGAGTGCGCGCGGTTGCTTGTCGGTGCGCCAGATTTTTTCCCAGAGTTCCATGGCCGCCGCCGTGTCGCCGTTCAGCAGCAGCGCCTCCGCTCGCTGTTCCGTGATGATCGCATTTCCCGGCAGGGCAGCTATGGCTTCGCCCGTCCAGTCGCGCGCGAATTCAACAAACTCCGCCTGGCTCAAGGCGATCTCTCCGCCCAACCGCCACGCCGCGAGGCTGCCCGGATTCTGCGCCACCACCGGATGCAGTTGTTGCAGCGCGTCCACCGGCCGGTTTTCGTTGCGCAGAAATCTCGCGTAATCCAGCCGCGCCTCCTCGTTCCGCCGGGTCTCGGCGGTCGCGGATTGGAACGCACTTTCAGCGCCCTTCGCATCGCCCGTGCGCGCCAGGCACAAGGCCAGGCAATGCCACGGCGCCGCGCCATGGATGTCCACGTTGATGGGCGTGAGCGCCGGCTTCTGGTTGTTGGCCAGGCACTGCCGCATCTGCTCGGCGGCTTCGCCGAACCGTTTCAGTTCAAAAAACGACAGGCCCAAAGCCAGGTGCAGCGACGCATTCAAGCCGCCGTTCTTCGCCAGCGGCGAATTCAGCACGCGCACCACTTCCTCGTGTCCGCGCACCTTGTAAAGCTGGCTGGTGAATTGCGTGAGCAACGCCTCGCGCAGTTCCGGCACCACGTCCGCGACCGGTTGCGCCGACATCAGTTCGAACGCCTTGCGATACTTCACGATGCCCGCCTGCAAATCATCCGAGCGCACCAGTTCCAGGCCCAGGTTCATCACCAGGTTCGCATCCGCCGGATTTTCCGCGATGGCCTGCCGCAGCAGGTTCAGGTTGCGCGCCACCTTGTTCCGGTCGCGCACCATTTCCTTGGTGTAGCCGTGGTGCAGCAGTTCCGCCGAACCGAGCGCGGTCTGCAATCCCCACTGCTTGCACATCGGTATCAGGCTCGAAAAGACCTGTTCATGGATGCGGCCGTGAAAGAACACCCCGGGCGCATTGCGGAACAGGCGCGGAATGAAACTGCGGCCCTGGTCCTCCTGTCCAAAATTTACCAACGGCACGCGGTAGCCGATCGTCCCCGCATTCTTCATGTCCGCCAGGAGCTTCGCGTGTTGCGCGGCGGTGACTTCTTCATCGGCATCCAGGATCAGTACCCAGTCGCCCGTGGCGTGCTCCAGCGCGGCATTGCGGGCCGCCGCAAAATCATCGCACCAAGTGAAGGCAGAGATCTCTGCGCCAAATTCCTTGGCGATCTCCACCGTGCGGTCGGTCGAACCCGTGTCCACCACCACGATCTGCGCCGCCAGTCCGCGGACGGACTTCAGGCACTGCGCGAGGAACTTTTCCTCGTTCTTCGTGATCAGGCACACGCTCAGGCGCGGTGCCGTCTGCGGCTTGATGACGGCATCGACATTCATCGTCCCCGCCTTGGCGCCGTTGCCGAACTTCTGTTTCAGAAATTGTTTCGCCGCCTCAAAACCCGGCGCGAGCGTCCGGGCATGTTCGGCGCATTGTTTGGCCGCCTTGCCGTCGCCGGCGGCGAGCGCAATGTTGGCCAGCAGCAAAAATGCCTCCGGATGGAACGGCCGTTGCGCGATGGCCGCGCGCGCCGCATTCCACGCCGCTTCAAAATCCTTCTGCGCCAACAATTCCCGTGCTTCATCCAATCGCCCGATCTTGGCCACGGCCGGCAAGGCAATCTTCACCGGCGCAGGCCGGCTGGTAACTGTTTCTGCCGGCATTTCGGAACCCGTCGTCAACACGCACAGACGTTCGGCGGCGATGGCCGCGGCTTTTTTCCACGAATAATGTTCATGCGCAAACCGGCTGGCCAGTTGTCCGCGTTCGCGGGCTTCCGCCGGATGGTTGAAATCATGGCGCATGCTTTCACCAAGCAGGGCCAGATTGGGTTCCAGCATCCAGCCTTCGCCGGCAAGCGGCATGCCGCTGACTTCCCGGTCGATAACCCTTTTCGCCGCCGGAATCCGGTGGGCAAATTCACCCCGCACAAAATCATCCGTCGCGCCGCCCGCGGTCACGATGACCGGAAGGCCGGCCGCCATGGCTTCGAGGACCGGCAGGCCGAAACCTTCACCGCGATACGGCAGCACCAAACAATCGCACGCCGTGTAAAGCCCCGGCAGCAGTTCCGGTGACAGTTCCTCGTTCAAGTAGAGTATCTCCGGCGCGTTCGGAATGCCCTGCATCGCGCGGATCTGGGCTTCAAACGTCTGGCCCTGGTAGACGCTCTTGCCGCCGAAATCCTTGATGACCAGGCAGACATCGTCCGCCGCGGTGAAATTTTTCACATACGCCTGGAGCAACAGGTCCGGGCCCTTGCGGCCGATGGTCCCGCCGACGAAAAGGAATTTGAACTTCTTCTGCGTCGCGAGTTTCATGGGCGCAACCTGCGGATGAAATTTCTCCGCATCCACGCCGTTGGGCACGACAAACACTTTTTCCGCCGGCACGCCGGAGTTGATGTAAACCTGGCGGACGTAGTTCGACGGCAGCCAGAATTCATCCACGGCGCATGCTGCCTTGACCCAGTCCTGCGGCAGCGAACCAAATTCCCAGGGCTGGATCACCACCAGCTTGCCGGTCAGGGGGCGTTTCCAGTTCGGCGGCCAGGCATGACGCACGGTCACCGTGGCGCCGGGCGCGGGCATGGCGGAAATTTCTTGTGCCAATTGCGGCCACGCCGCCTTGGCATCGGCGGCGGCAGG
>DATHQS010000207.1:0-15942 GCA_035482455.1 Candidatus Acidiferrales bacterium
ATCAACGAAACGTATCCGATGGTGGGAAATCATCCGCAGGCGGTGAACCATTGCCAGTCCACGGTGATTCCGCTGGCGGGCGGCAACGGAACATGGCAGCTCGAAGTCAGGGTCTTTAATGATGGCGTGGCCTGCCGGTACCGGATTCCCGGTAGCGGGCAGCGGCATATCGATGGTGAAAGCACGGAGTGGAAGCTGCCGGCAGGCACCATCATCTGGAGCCAGAGCGCGAGCAATACTTCCTATGAGGCGCGTTATGATGCAGCGGTTGTGGGGCAATTGCCGGAGAACTGGCAGATCATGGCACCCGCCACCGTGAAATTCGCCAACGGCGCAGGCTACGGCATGATGACGGAGGCGGACCTGGTCAATTACAGCGATCTTTCATTGTCGGCACAGGGCAATGTCTTCAAGGCATTTTTCCATAACAGCCGCAAGGGCTGGGATGCCACGGGCGAAATTGTTTCGCCATGGCGCGTCACGGTGCTGGCGCCCGACCTGAATATCCTGGTCAACAGCGACATCATCCGGAACCTGTGCCTGGCACCGGCGCCGGAACTGGCCAACGCATCGTGGATCCGCCCGGGCCGTTCGACATGGGGCTGGTTGAGCTGTTATTGCGGACCGAAGCTGGAGGAGCAGAAGGACTGGGTGGACCGGACGAAGGCGCTGGGATTTGAATATTACCTGATTGATGACGGCTGGCGCACCTGGAACGGCGGCGGTGACGGCGCCTGGAGCGCCATGGCGGACATCGTGAAGTATGCGAAGTCGCAGGGCGTGGACGTCTGGGTGTGGGTGCACTGCAAATATGTGCACCTGCCGGAGGACCGGCTGGCGTATTTCAAGCGGGCCAAGGAGATTGGTATCGTGGGGCTGAAGATCGATTTTATGGAGCCGGCGAATGAGGAATGGGTGAACTGGTATGATGAAACGCTGCGGGTGGCCGCATCACTGCAGCTGATGATTGATTTCCACGGGGCGGTGAAACCCACGGGCCGCGAGCGGACGTGGCCGAACGAGCTGACGCGCGAGGCGATTGCGGGCCGTGAACAGGGCAAGAACCCGGCGATGCACGACACCACGCTGCCGTTCCTGCGCTATGTCCAGGGGCATGCGGATTATACGCCGACCCTGTTCATACCAGACCGGTTGAGTGGTTCGTCCTTCGCGCATGAACTGGCGATGGCGGTGGTGTTCACGTCGCCGTTCCTGTGCTTCGGGGACAACCCAAAAAACTATCTGAAGAGCGACGCGGTGGATGTGATGAAGGCGCTGCCATCGACTTGGGATGAAACAGTAGTGCTGCCGTTCAGCGAGGTCGGCGAGCGGGCGGCGTTTGCCCGGCGTCATGGTGAAGAGTGGTTCATCGGTGTGATCAACAACCAGATGCCGCGGCGCGAAAGCATCCCGCTCAAGTTTTTGGGCATGGGTGATTACAAGCTGGTCGAACTGGCGGATTCACCGGAGCGGAACGATGCTTTTGCGCGCACCGAACGGACGGTGAGCGCCAAAGATTCATTGACCTTGCCGTTGCGGCGGGATGGCGGATATGTTGCCTGGATCGTGCCGGTGAAAAAATAAATCGATATGCGCATCCCGATCGTTCGAGTGCTGGCAATGGTGCTGGGAATCATGGCGTCGTCGGCACGGGCGCAAGCCCCGTTGCCGCCGGAAATCGAAGACCCGGAATGCCTGGGCATAAACAAGGAGCCGGCCCATGCGGTGCTCATGCCGTATGCGGATGTCAAACAGGCCATCGCCGCCGACCGAACCGATTCGCCGTTTTGCCGGAGCCTGAACGGACTGTGGAAATTTAACTGGGTGACACGGCCCGAACTGCGGCCGGTGGATTTTTACAAACCAGATTTTGATGTATCGGGCTGGAAAGACATCCCGGTCCCCGCCAACTGGCAGATGCAGGGTTATGGCACGCCGTATTACCGGAACAACGGTTACACTTTCCAGAAAGACTGGCCACGTGTGCTGACGGAGCCGCCTACAAATTACACCGCTTATGTGGAGCGCGACCCGGTGGGCAGCTACCGGCGTGAATTTGAAGTTCCGGCGGCATGGTCGGGGCGGCGGATTTTTTTGAAGTTCGACGGGGTGGATTCCGCGTTTTTCCTCTGGATCAACGGTCAAAAGGTGGGCTTCAGCGTAAACAGCCGCAATGCCGCGGAATTCGACATCACAAAATATATCCAGCCAGGGAAAAATCAGCTCGCGGCGGAGGTCTATACCTATTCCGCCGGCACCTACATCGAAGACCAGGACATGTGGCGGTTGAGCGGCATTTTCCGCAACGTGACACTCTGGAGTTCCGCACCGGAACATATCCGCGACTTTTTTGTACAGACCGACCTAGACACCAATTACGAGAACGCCACATTGTCGGTGACGGCCAAAGTCCGCAATTACTCGGACACGCCCATGCCGGCGCGCGAATTGGAAGTGACGTTGTTTGACGCGAAAAAACACTCCGTCGGAAAAGCGCACGCCCCGGTTGGAGCATTAAATCCGGGCGAAGAGAAAATGGTCGAGTTGTCCCTGCCGGTGGCGCAGCCGGCGAAATGGACGGCCGAGACACCGAACCTTTACACCACGGTGCTGAAATTATCCGGCGACAAGGATGGCGAAATCATCTCCACCAAGACCGGCTTCCGGAAGGTGGAGATCAAGGGGCGGGTTTTCACGATCAACGGGGTGCCGGTAAAGCTCAAGGGTGCGAACCGGCATGAGAGTTCGCCGGAAACGGGGCATTACGTCACCGAGGCGGACATGATCCGCGACCTGGAACTGCTGAAGCAGGGCAATTGCAATCATGTCCGCACCTGCCATTACTCGGACGCCCCGCGCTGGTATGAGTTGTGCGACGAGTACGGCATCTACCTGAATGCCGAGGCTAACTGCGAGTGTCATGGCTACATGCACGTGCTCGACCATGAGCCGAGGTATGAAAAAGCGATCGTGGACCGCAGCGTGGCCAATGTGACCGAGTTAAAGAACCACGCCGCAATCATCATGTGGTCGCTGGGCAATGAATGTGGCGGCGGCAGCAATTTTGTCTCTGCGCTCCGGGCGGTGAAGAGCCTCGATACCAGCCGCCCGGTTCATTACGAGCCGTTCGGCATTGGTGAAAAAAATCCCGCGGATGTGGACAGCCAGATGTACACGCAGACACCATCGTTGCAGAAAACCGCCGAAGACGACCGGTTCACCAAGCCGTTCTACCTGTGCGAATTTACCCATGCGATGTTCAATTCCATGGGCAACCTCGCGGGATACGACCATTTGTTCGACCAGTACCCGGCGCTGATGGGCGGTGCCATCTGGGAATGGGAGGATCAGGGCATCTGGAACCGGCGCGACACGAACCGGCAGTATATCGCATTTGGCGGCGGCTTCGGGGAATTCCCGAACGATCACTATTTCATCCATAAAGGCGTGGTGTTCTCAGACCGGTCACCCAAGCCGCACTATACAGAGATGAAGCGGGTGTTTCAGTGGATTGAAATCCAGCCGGTGGCGGATGCGACCGGGGTGAAGATCCGCAATCGTTATGCCTTTCTAAATCTGGACGGGTTTGAAGGTGCTTGGACGTTGTCAGAGGACGGGCAGGAGATTGATCATGGCACGCTGCCCAAGCTGAAGCTGGCACCAGGCGGGGAGCAGGTGGTGGACATCCATCCCCGCAAATTCTCACCGAAGCCGGGAGCGGAGTACATGGTCCGGGTTTCGTTTGCGCTGGCACATGACGAGAAATGGGCGAAGGCGGGATACGAAATGGCCGCTGAGCAATTCAACCTGCCTGTCAAGGTGCCGGCGTTTGCATCCGATGTGCAGGCAATGCCGCCGTTGCATGTCGATGACAAGGCTGAAAGCATCGCCATCCGTGGCGAGGGTTTTGCCGTTTCGTTTAGTAAAACGGAGGGGACGATCTCCGAATTGAGCCGGAATGGGAAGAATCTGCTGCTGCCCGGTGGCGGGCCGAAACTGCAACTCTGGCGCGCGCCACATCGTAATGATGACATGTGGGCGTACAAAAGCTGGCAGACTTATGGACTGGACCACCTGGCGGCCAAGATTGAGAGCATCAAGGTTGAGCAGCCGGCCCCATCCACCGTGCGGGTGGATGGGGTGATCCAGGAAAGCGGACAAAACGGTTTTGGCGTGAAGCATGCGGCCACTTACACGGTTTATGGTGACGGTTCGGTGGCCGTGGACAACGTGGTTAACCCGCAGGGCCGGCGGATTCCATTGGCTCGCCTGGGTGTGCGCCTACAACTGGTCAAGGCGCTGGATGAATTCACCTATTACGGGCGCGGGCCAGCGGAGAATTATTCAGACCGCAAGCAGGGTTCCGACGTTGGGATCTATTCGAGCACGGTCAGTGAGCAAATGACGCCATACGCGAAGCCGATGGAGTGTGGCAACCACGAAGACGTCCGCTGGGCGGGGTTTTCAGGGAAAGGTTTGCCGACGTTGATGGTGCAGGCGGACGACAATAACCTGCAGGTCTCCGCGCTGCCATACACGGATGAGATCATGACGCCGGTGGAATATTCGGTGGACCTGCCGCCCAGCACGGGCACGGTCTTGACCGTTGCCTCCCGGACATTAGGCGTCGGCTCGGCCAGTTGCGGTCCGCGGCCCTTGGAACAGGACATTGTCTGGTCCGATCCGGCGGTGTTCTCATACGTTTTGCGGTTGTTGCCGGGCGGGAAAAATGATTTCACGGCGACGGCGCGCATGGCTTTGCCGCAAGGCCGTATGCGGCCGGCGGTTCCGGTAAAAGAAACGCACAACGCTTCGTTGGCGGGTAAAATCATCGCATCCAGCAGTTTTGAAGATGGCGAGGGAAATCCGGAGCATGCGATCGATGGTGATCCATCGACCTTCTGGCATTCGCACTGGAGCGGAACAGAAGCGCAGCCGCCGCACTATCTGGTGGTGGACTATGGCCGGTTGCTGGAGATCGCGGGCTTCTCCTACACCGCGCGCATCGACAGCGACAATGGCCATGTCAAAGATTACGAGGTTTATCTGAGCACTGACGGCAAGGAATGGAATTCACCCGCAGCCAAGGGAAGTTTTGCAAGTGACGCGGAGGCAGAGACTGTGCGTTTTCCAAAACCCGTTTCGGCGCGCTACCTGAAATTCGTCGCATTGAGCGAACAACACGGGCGCGCCTTTGCGAGCGTGGCCGAATTGCAGGTGATCCAAACGGCTGGCGGGAATTGATTTTGGCTGCGCGCTGAGACTGTTATTCGCGCCAAACATTTTTTCGAATCTCGCCCACAGTGTGTTCATTGCAGGCTTGCCTCCCGGCGCGCTTAATAGTAATCCAAAGGCATCTTTGAATACCACCCCAAAAACGGCCATGGACAGCCACGAAAAACATGAAGGCTTCTCAGGGCAACGGCTGGTCGTGGTGCCCCGACCGGTGCTGGCGACAGCGATGAACCAGCCGTTGATCCGGAATCTTTTGCCCAGCGATGCCGGGTATTATCCCAAGGCGCGAGGCCATCAATGTACCCGGGAAAAAGGCTGTGCGGAAACCGTGTTCATCTATTGCGCCCGCGGCGCCGGCTGGTGTGAAATGGCCGGCAATACTTATTCAGTACAGCAGGACCAATTGCTGGTCATCCCCGCCGGTACGCCGCACGTCTATGGCGCGGAAAAGAAGGAGCCATGGACGATCTATTGGTTTCATGCCGTCGGCATCAACGTGCCATTTTATCTGCAACAGTTACAGGTCACGCGCGAAAAACCGGTGGTGTCGCTGGCCGGCGGCGTGCGCCTGTTTTCACTGTTTGAAGACGTGCTGGAAGACCTCGAACATGGCGCGACGTTGATGCATCTGACCTACGCCGCGCATTCACTGGCGCACTTGATGGGCATCCTGCTGCGGCAACGGAATGATTTTTGGGACGGTGAACACGACGTCCGGGAACGCGTGCTCAAAAGCGTCGAGTTCATGAAGCAGCACCTGCGCGAACCGTTGCGTGTCTCGACCTTGGCGGCGATCGTCAACCTGTCACGCTCCCATTACACGACGGTGTTCAAACGTGCCACCGGCTACGCCCCCCTGATCTATCTGAATCATCTGCGGTTGCAACGGGCGGTCCAGTTGCTCAACTCCACGAACCTGTCCATCAAAGCCATCAGCGACGAGCTTGGTTTCTCCGATCAATTTTACTTTTCCCGCGCCTTCAGCAAGCTCCATGGCCATTCGCCATCCGAACATCGGCGCCGTTATTTGGACTGAATCCGATGAAAACATTGCCGGTAGAACAAAATTCGCACCGGTCAATAGTCCAAATGCTCCGTTCGTATGTCCATGTCCGGCACGTGCGCCGTCTGCAATCATGGTCTGACCACACTTTGAGAGCGACCGGAAAAGATGCCGTCAGGCCAGCCCGCGGCAGCCGGGTGGTTTCAGCATAATTTATGATAACGACAATACAAGGCAGCGACTCCGTCGGGTTGCCCGCGGAAGGCCGTCGCGGTTATGTCTGGCTGATCTCCGTGGTTGCCGCAATGGGTGGATTGCTCTTCGGTTGGGACTGGGTGGTCATCGGCGGGGCCAAGGCGTTTTTCGAACCGTTCTTCGGCATCACCAAGGACGTCATCGTGGCGGGCCAGGCCACGGTCGTGACCGATGAAAACCTGAGCGGCTGGGCGAACAGTTGCGCGCTGCTCGGCTGCCTGGCCGGTTCGCTGGTCATCGGCGTGTTGAGCGACAAGTTCGGGCGCAAGCGGCTACTGATTTTCGCCGCGTTTCTCTTTGGCCTCTCGTCTGTGCTAACGGGTTGGGCTGGAAATTTTCATCAGTTCATTCTATGGCGGATCGCAGGCGGTGTGGCGATTGGCATGGCGTCGAATCTGTCACCACTTTACATCGCCGAAATTGCGCCAGCCCAGATGCGCGGGCGATTGGTGTCGCTCAACCAGCTCACCATCGTCATTGGCATTCTTGCGGCGCAGTTGCTGAACATGGTTATCGCCCGCAAAGTGCCGGATGGGGCGACCGCTGCTGTGATCGCAGATTCGTGGAACGGTCAGTTCGGTTGGCGCTGGATGTTTACACTCGTTGCCGCGCCATCGCTGTTGTTTTTTATTTCCGCGATGCTGGTACCGGAAAGTCCGCGTTGGCTGGTCAAACGTGGGTTGCCCGACCGCGCTCAAAAAATTCTGGCGCGCATCGGCGGTGAAAAATACGCGGTGGCCGAGACGGCAAACATCCGGCAAACCATCGCGGTGGAGGAAATCTCCCGTGTGCGGCTCGTGGATTTGCTCGCACCGAAATTATCGAAGATTTTGCTCATCGGCTGCGGCTTGGCGGTATTGCAACAGTGGAGCGGCATCAATGTGCTGTTCAATTACGCGGACAACATTTTCAAGCACGCCGGCTTTGGCGTAAACACCACTTTGCTGTTTATCGTCATCACTGGCGTCGTAAACGTAGCATTCACGTTCGTCGCGCTTGGCACGGTGGATCGCTGGGGACGGCGGCGGCTGATGCTGGTGGGCTGCGCGGGCATTGCGGTGGCGCACATGCTTACAGGACTGGCCTATGCCATGCACCTGCAAGGCATCGCGGTGCTGGTTTTTATTCTGGCCGCAATCGGTTGTTACGCGATGTCATTGGCGCCGGTGACGTGGGTGGTCATTTCGGAAATTTTCCCGAACCGCATCCGCGGCACGGCGATTTCTGTGGCCGTGTCGGCGCTGTGGATTGCGTGTTTCATTCTCACCTACACCTTCCCGCTGCTGGAAAAATCCATCGGTACCGGCAACACCTTCTGGCTCTATGCGGCGATCTGTGTGGCGGGATTTGCCTTTGTATTTTTGAAATTGCCGGAAACAAAAAACAAGTCTCTGGAACAAATCGAACACGAGTTGGTGGATTGACCCTTTTCTGATGAAGCAAGCAGTTTCCAATTCAAAGACGGGTGCCGTGCAAGTCCGCGTGGAAGAAATCGTCATGCCGACGTATCTGCCCGCGCCACCGGACAAGAACCCGATGTTCCTTGAAAAACGCGTTTATCAGGGCAGCAGCGGCCGTGTCTATCCGCTGCCGTTTACAGATCGCATCGCCGAAAAACCGGTGGACCGGAAATGGAAGGCGATCTGGATTGAAAACGAATTCCTCCGCGCGCTGGTCCTGCCGGAACTCGGCGGCCGCATCCATCGGTTGCAAGACAAGACCAACGGCTATGACCTGATTTATCATCAAACCGTCATCAAGCCGGCGCTGGTCGGCCTCGCCGGGCCGTGGGTTTCCGGAGGCATCGAATTCAACTGGCCGCAGCATCACCGGCCGGCGACGTTCCTGCCGGTGGATTTCGAAATCGAGGAGCATGCCGACGGCTCGAAGACCATTTGGTGCAGTGACCACGATCCGATGTGCCGCATGAAAGGCATGCACGGCGTTTGCTTGCATCCGGGCAGGGCATATCTGGAACTCAAGGTGCGTGCCTACAATCGCACGCCGTTCACCCAGACATTTCTCTGGTGGGCCAACGTTGCCACGCGCGTGCATGAAGGTTACCAAAGTTTTTTCCCGCCAGACGTCAGCTGCGTTGCCGATCACGCCCGCCGCTCGATGAGCGAATATCCGCTGGCCAAAGGCTTTTACTATGGCGTGAACTACGGCGAACGCGGGCGCAAAGGTGTTCCAAAGAACGAGATTCCCGGCCAATTTGTCCCGCCGCACTGCGCCGGCGAATCTCAACTTCCTGCCTACTCGCCAGACGACCTCTCGTTCTACGCGAACATTCCAGTGCCCACGTCCTATATGTGCATGGGCAGCCAGGAGAATTTCTTTGGCGGCTATGATTACAAGGCGCAGGCGGGCATCGTCCATGTCGCCAATCATCATATCTCTCCGGGCAAGAAACAATGGACATGGGGCAACCACGATTTTGGCTACGCCTGGGATCGCAACCTGACCGAACGCGACGCACAAGGCGAGTTTGGCCCGTATATCGAAATCATGGCCGGTGTTTATACCGACAACCAGCCTGACTTCAGTTTTCTCCAGCCTGGCGAAACCAAAATGTGGAGCCAGTTCTGGTATCCCATCCAGAAAATCGGCCCGGCGCAAAAGGCAAATCAAGATGCGGCCATCAGCCTCAATGTTTCGAAAAACCAATGTCGCCTCGGTATTGCCGTCACCGCACGACAGCCAGGTGCCATCGTTTCAGTTTGGGTCAAAGGAAAACGGCTGGCGAAGTATGCCCGTGACCTTTCGCCATCATCGCCGTTGCTTGAAACCGTTTTGTTGCCGGCAAAAACCGCGGAGACCGATTGCCGGATTTCGGTGAATGATCGTACCGGGTGTGAATTAATTTCCTATCAGCCACAGGCAATGAAAAAGGCAGAGGTGCCGCCGCCCGCGACCGAGCCGCCGGAACCGGAAGAAATCGCAAGCAGTGATGAATTATTTGTCACCGGCTTGCATCTGGAACAATACCGGCACGCGACGCGTTCGCCGGCCATCTATTGGCGGGAAGCGCTGCGGCGCGATCCGCTCGATGCGCGCTGCAACAACGCGCTCGGTTTATGGCATCTGCGTCGCGGTGAACTGGCCGGGGCCGAAAAGTGTTTCCGCAACGCCATCGAACGTCTCACCCGACGCAACGCCAATCCTTGCGACGGCGAGGCGTTCTACAATCTGGGTCTGTGCCTGCGTCTGCAAGGGGATTTCAATCCTGAAATTTCAGATGCAAAATTCGCCGAGGCCTACGCCGTGTTTTACAAGGCCACATGGAATCAGGCCTGGGCCGCCGCCGGCTACCACGCCCTGGCAGAACTGGATTGCCGGCGCAAAGATTGGGCGGCCGCCTTTGATCATATAAAGCGTTCATTGCGGTTCGATACGGAAAACCTTCGCGCCCGCGATCTCCTGGTTTTGGTATTGTGCAAATTGAGCCGGCAGGAAGAAGTGGGACAGGTGCTGCGTGACACACTGCAGGCCGATCCGCTCAACTGGTGGGCAAGACATCTCCGGGGCGATGACTTGAGCTGTGACTTGCAGACCCGGATCGACCTGGCCCATGACTACATGCGGGCCGGATTTTTTGAAGAAGCCATTCGCACCCTGCGGGACACCAATGCGGTTCTTCGCGATTTGCCGGATCAAAGCTGGGGCGCCTTGCCGATGGTGCATTACACCCTTGGCTGGCTTTATGGATTGACCGGTGACGAGAAACAGGCCATCGCGAGTTTCAAACGGGCCGCGGCGCTGCCCGGCGATTACTGTTTTCCGGCGCGGCTGGAAGAAATTATCATTCTCGAGGCGGCCATGCGCGCCAATCCGCGCGATGCGATGGCGCCATATTATTTGGGCAATCTGTTCTACGACCGGCGGCGTCATCGCGAGGCCATCCTGTCCTGGGAAAAATCCGCGAAGCTCAACCCCAAGTTTTCCATCGTCTGGCGCAATCTGGGGATCGGTTATTTCAACGTCTCCAAACAGCCCGCCAAGGCGCGTGCCGCCTATGATCGCGCTTTTGCCGCCAATCCCCGCGACGCCCGCTTGCTGTTTGAACGCGATCAGCTTTGGAAACGCCTGGGCGAATCACCGGATAAACGCTTGCGGGTGTTGGAGAAACATCCGGCCTTGGTCGCCCTGCGCGATGATCTCAGCGTGGAATTATGTGCGCTTTACAATCAAACTGGCCAGCCGGCAAAGGCGTTGGCGCGATTGCGCGCACGCAACTTTCAACCATGGGAGGGCGGCGAAGGCGGTCCGCTCGGGCAATGGGTCCGCTCTCATCTGGCTTTGGGTAAAATCAACCTGCGGAAAGGCGGGACGGAGACGGCGATTTCCCACTTCCGCGACGCCTTGCAATCGCCATTCAATCTCGGCGAGGCAAAACACCTGCTGGCCAACCAGAGCGACATCCACTACTGGCTCGGCGTGGCTTTGGAATCGGCGGGAAACTTGGCGGCCGCGCGCGAGCATTGGGACATCGCCGCGAACTTCAAAGGTGATTTTCAGGAGATGCGGGTGCGCTCATTTTCTGAGATGACCTATTATTCGGCATTGGCCCTGGTCAAACTTGGCGAAAAGGCGCAGGCGCAAAAGTTGTTCCGCAAGTTGCAGTCCTATGCGGGGGAGATGCAAAAGTCCACGGCCAAGATCGACTACTTTGCCACCTCCTTGCCGACGATGCTGTTGTTTGAAGACGATCTCCAGGTCCGGCAGGAGAACATGGCCCTTTTCTTGCAAGCCCAGACGATGCTCGGTCTTGGTCAGAAGGCGCGAGCAAACTCGCTCCTCAAAACCATTTTGCGACGGGACCCCAATCACGCGGCCGCAGCGGATCTGCTGGCTGGAAAGGCGCCATGAACACGCTGGCCAATCATCAGGCGGTGCGACAGGAACAAGGGTTTCATTTGTATGCATTAAGCAATGAAGCCGTCGAAGTTGTCGTGGTGCCAGAATTGGGGGCGCGAATCGTGTCGTTGAAAAACCTGCGGACCGGTCGCGAATGGTTATGGCATCCGTCCGGCGGCTTGAAGTTGTTTGGCAATCCTTGGGGTGATGATTTTTCCCGCAGCCCGCTGGTCGGCATTGATGAATGTTTTCCAACCATCGCACCGTGCGTTTGGCGCGGACGCAATTTGCCGGACCACGGAGAATTGTGGAATACGGCCTGGCACGTGGACGGGGCCGCCTGGCAAAACGGCGTACTGACCACCAGCGTGCAATCTGCGATTTCACCCTTCCATTTTGAGCGGACGGTCCAGTTGGAAAACAACGAAGTCCGGCTAAGTTATCGCCTTTCCAACATGAATGGAAACGCGGAAAGTTTTCTATGGGCGCTGCATCCCTTGCTGCGGCTGCAAACGGGCGACCGGCTGCAGCTTCCCGATTCAAGCGTGGCGAAATTCAATGGAACAGCGTGGATTGACGCGGTTGATGTCGCGATTCCCGAAGCGCAATGCGCAAAGAGTTTTGCGTGGCCCGTGTGTGAAGGGCGTGCTGCCGTCCAGAATTCCACGACTGGCGACATGCTGGAGTTCTCATGGAATCCGGAACAGAATCCGGCGCTCGGCCTGTGGCTTACGCGCGGTGGCTGGCACGGACATCATCATTTTGCGATTGAGCCGGCCAATGGGAACCACGACTCGCTGGACACCGCGGCTGGAAATGGTGGCTGCGGAACCGTTGCTCCCCATGACACCGTCAGCTGGGACGTGTCCCTTTGTGTTAAAAGCTGAACCTGTGTGTCGAGGGTTCCATCGCCGGCAGCCTCGTTTCATTGGCCCTGTTACTGCGGGCGGAGATTGCCGCCTTTTCTGGAAAAATTCGCGCACCATTTCAGCCATTTTACAGCGGAGTTGGGTTGCGCAGCGGCTGTGTCACAAGCCGCACCAAACTCAGTTGCCCGACGGTATGGTGTCGCCTACCTTTTGGGGACATGAAAAAATCTGCCGGGAACGCCAATCGCCCGCGCGTTGCATTGCTTGTGGAATCCTCGCGGGCTTATGGCCGCGGCATCATGGCGGGCGTGGCAAAATATGTCCGTGAACACGAAGCCTGGTCCATCTTTTATCAGGAGTTGAGCTTGCGCGACGAAACGCCGGCTTGGTTCAGGAAATGGAAAGGCGAAGGCGTCATCACCCGGCTGGAAAACAACAACGTCGTCGGTTTGGTCCAACGACTGCGGGTGCCGGTCATATATTTGCGGAAAGTAAAAGACACGGCCGGCATGCCAACAATCCTCACTGATAACACTGCATCCGGTGAGATGTGCTTCGAACACTTCAAGGAACGCGGTTTCCGGCATTTCGCCTTTTGCGGTTTCAACGGCGCGGATTATTCCGACGAGCGGCGCGAGGGATTCGTTCGCAGTGTCAAGAAAGCCGGTTTGCAATGCCATGTTTTTACGGATGCCAGCCCGTCGGGCAAGGTCAAATCGGCCGGCTATGAGATTGAAGGCTTGAATGACGGCGCGGCGGTTGCCCACTGGATCGGGCAATTGCCCAAACCGGTGGGCGTGATGGCCTGCAATGACGTGCGCGGCCAGCAAGTCTTGAATACCTGCCGCGCGCTGGGCGTGACTGTGCCAGAAGATGTGGCTGTCATTGGCGTGGACAACGATGATGTGCTTTGCTCCTTGTCAGATCCGCCGCTTTCCAGCGTGGTACCGGATACGGAGCGGATCGGTTACGAGACGGCCGCGCTGCTTACACGCATGATGCGCGGCGAAAAGCCTTCGGCCGAACATATCTTTATCCGGCCAAAGTGCGTCGTGACCCGGCGCTCGACCGAGGTTCTCGCGGTGGAAGACCGCCAAATCGCCGCCGTGACACGCTTCATCCGTGAACATGCGTGCGAAGGCATTGACGTCAGCGATGTGCTGCGCGCAGTGCCAATGTCACGCAGCACGCTGGACCGCCGCTTCATCACGCTGATGAACTGTTCGCCCAAGGATGAGATTTTGCGCGTACGCCTGAACCGGGCCAAGCAACTGCTGGCCGAGACTGATTTCTCCCTGCCGGTCATTGCGGAAAAAATCGGGCTGGAACACGCGGAGTACCTGAGCCGCATTTTTAAGAAACGCGTCGGGATTACGCCTTCAGAATTCCGCGCCCAGTCATTGCTTCAAAATGTTAGGGACAAACTTCCAGGCCGCCGCAACCTGCTGCCGGCGGTAAAATAGTCCTTCCCAAACGGTTATCGCGGCCGGCTATTTTTTATCGCTGGGCACATGAAATCCCCATGTTTTCCGCGTGACGAAAAAAGTCAATTCATTTCCCAAAAAGTCCATTGGATGCTTGTTATTACAATGTTATTTTATGATGAAATTACACCATGCGATTTGCCGTTCCAGACCCATTTGCCATGCCCGCAAAAGTTGCCCAGAGTCAGCTTGGTAGGCGGAAATTTGAGGGTTTTTGTGCATGGGCCAACAGTCAATTATCCATACGAACCGGCGGTTTATCCATTCCAATAAAAAACTTCCTGTGCGAAAAATACAACATGACCACTTTCTATCCGAGTCCAAAGTCATTGTTAGGACACTTCGTGTCGTCCTACCGGCCATAAAGACATCTTACCTCCGCTAACCCAACCAACTGCAACCCCGAATAAATCATGAAAATAAGAAACTCTGTCCGCCAGCCTGCCCCTTGGTTCGCTGTCGCCGCCGCTGCGGTACTGGCAACCGCCCCGATGGCCCGTGCGGATTATCAAAGCACCGTGGTGGCCGACAGTCCGCTGGCTTTTTACCCGTTGAACCTGGCTGTGGACACCGGTGGTACGGCGACGGACGTGTCTGGAAATGGCAATGACGGGTCCTATGTGAACATTTTTTCCGGTTTCAACAATACCAACGGTCCTTCTGCCTACATCGCCAACGCGGTTTCTTTTGATGGCGTGGACACCTCCGTGGATTTGAGTGGCGTAGCGAGTTTGACGAGCCTTGCTGGTGCAGTCACATTGGAAGCCTGGGTGCAGCCGGCTGATTCCACGACTTTTGGGGATATCCTGGGCAAGGGCTATGATTCCGTCACTTCGCAGGAAAGTTACATCCGCGTGGACGGGCCGTATGGGGCGTTTTACGATGTGAATCTTGGCAATGCCCAGATCACCGGCGGGCAGCAGGCGACCACCTGGTCACACGTGGTTTTGGTCAACAACGGCACCAGCACCAGTTTGTACATCAATGGTGTTCTGATTCAGAGCAAATCGGACACCGTGGGGGCGCTCAGCTTCTCCGATGCGTGGTCAATTGGCAACGGCACGTCTGCCGGTAATGGCCGTCATTTTAACGGCAATATTGCGGCGGTGGCGTTCTACCCGAGCGGCTTGACGGCGGCCCAGGTGCTGAATCACTACTTTGTCGGCCTGGTTGGCGTGCCGGCGGCCAATGCCGCGCCGATCATCAACGTCCAACCGCAATCACAACCAAGCTATGTGGGTGGCTCGGTGACCTTGAGCGTCACGGCGGTCAGCGGGTTGCCAATGACCAATCAATGGTATGTCGGCAGCACCCCATTATCTGGCAAGACCAACGCAACGCTCACGCTCAGCAATCTCCAGTTGGCCAATGCCGGAAATTACAGTGTCGTTGTCGGCAATGCCAACGGAACGACCAACAGCTCCGTGGCTGCGTTGACCGTTTCCACCCCCCGCAACCTGGCATGGAGCGCCAGCGGGAACAATGGGAATTGGGATAACGCAACGGCCAATTGGATCAATTTGGCGAACAGCTCGCAAACAGCGTTTAATCCCGGCGATGCGGTGCTGTTTGATGATACGCCCGGCGTTCCAACCACCGTCGCGGTGACCGATACCGTGGTTCCGAGCGTGGTCAATATTACTGCCAGCGCGAACAGCTACACTTTGAACGGGCCCAGCCGACTCAGCGGAAACGGTTCGTTAATTAAGGATGGCTCCAGCACCTTGAGCATTTTCACACCGGGCGGGTTTGCGGGAGCGGTGACGATCAAAGGCGGAACGGTTTATGCCGGAAACAATTGTTTTAACTCAGTCTCTTCGATCGCGATTTCCAACAACGCGACCTTGGATCTGGGTGGCGGGTCGTTTAACAGTGTCACGCCGATTTCCGTTGCAGGAACCGGTACCAGCGGCCAGGGCGCGCTGATCAATACTTACGCCGATTATCCAAATGAAGCCATGAACATCACCATGACCGACGACACGACGTTTGGTGGAACTGCCCGTTTTGATATGGGCAATGGCGCGCAGATCAACGGTGCGCACAACCTTACCCTGGACTGGTCGGCGTCCGGCAACTACGCCCAATGGAATGGCGTGACCGTTGGTGCCAATGTGCTGGGAGTGACCACGACCAACGGCAGCACGCTCGGGATAACCGGCATGGACACGAGTTGCCAGAATCCCGGCACGCTCTTCAGCATCGCAGCCAATGCCCAACTGGTCCTTTATTCCGGCGG
>DATHQS010000208.1:0-11000 GCA_035482455.1 Candidatus Acidiferrales bacterium
CACCGGCGTAACCTTTTGCGCCCAGCACGCCCGGAGCATAGCTGACCTTCCAATCCAAATAGCCGTTGGGTTCCATCGCCTGCTTGCCCAGGCTCCGGCCGTTCAGAAACAATTCGACCTCCTGGCAATTGCTGAACACGCGGACGAGGATTTCCTGCCCGGTCTTGTCCGGCCAGTTCCAATGCGGCGCGAGGTGAAGGACCGGCCGGTCCTGCCACCATGATTGATAATAATAGCAGATGTCCTTGGGGAAGCCGCACATGTCCATGATGCCGAAATGGGAATTGATGCACGGCCATTTGTACGGCGTCGGCTCGCCGCGATAATCAAAGCCCGTCCAGACGAATCCGCCGCTCGTGAACGGATGCGTGGCATAATACGGCCACCATCCCCACGCCTTGGAGATGCCGTTCTCGCCGTACGCGGCAACGTAGCCTTGTACCTTGTCATCGGCATAGATCCCGCGGGTCGTCCGCGTGCTGGCGGTCTCGGTGCCGATGGCGGGCTGGTTTGGAAATTTTTCATGAAAAGGGCCGATGTTTGTGGTGCGATAATTGAAGCCCTGCACCTCGATGACCGTGGAAATGCCTTCGCCCCAGCCGCCGTTCATGGCGACGGTACAATCACGGGTCGGATCGAGCTGCCGGACGAGATCTTGCATGACGGTGGTGATATGCGCTCCGGCCTCCTTCGAGGCTGCGGCCGTGATCTCACCGGCCGTCCGGCCCTGCAGATAAGCCTCCTCATTGCCCAAGGACCACATGAACACGCACGGATGATTCCGATCACGCAGCACAAACTGTTTCAGATCCTCCAAGGTCTGGGCCGAAGTATCCAGGCGGCGGTTTTCATCCATGACCAGCATCCCCAGCCGGTCGCAGGCTTCCAATAATTCCGGCGTTGGAGGATTGTGGGAGGTACGATAGGCGTTGGCACCCATTTCTTTCAACCTGGCGACGCGATAATATTGCAACGCATCCGGCAGCGCACTGCCGACACCCGCATGATCCTGGTGATTGCAGGTGCCTTTGAGGGTGTAGGGCCGGCCGTTCAACAGGAATCCATTGGTCGCATCAAAGGCGACGGTGCGGATGCCAAATCCAGTTTCGAGGCGATCAATGACCTTTCCTTCATTCGCAACGGTGGTGATCAGCTTGTAAAGTTTGGGCGACTCGGGAGACCAGAGTTGCGGTGATGACAGGGAAATCACCGCCTCCGATGGCGAAGCGGATCCGGCTTTCACAAGTTGTCCTGCCCGGCCGGCCGTTTTTCCCGAAGGGTCGATGACTTCAAAGCTGATTTTGGCATCGTTCGCGACGGGACCGTTCAATTGTGCCCGGGCGTGAACTTCACCGGTCGCTTGCGGCACATTGTTCGAAAACGAGGTCCACACAAAAACTCCATCCGGCGCGACGGCCCCGGGCGAAGTTTTTTCGAGCCAGACGTGACGATAAATCCCCGCGCCCTCGTAAAACCACCCTTCAAACCGGTTGGCATCCACACGGACGACGACTTCATTTTTCCCGCCATAATTCGCGAACCGGCTGATGTCGTAACGAAAACTGCCGTAGCCATCGGGATGACGGCCGAGGCAATGGCCGTTGAGCCAGACAAGCGAGTTGCGATACACACCGTCGAATTCCAACTGGAGGACTTTTCCCTTGTCTCCGGCGGGCAGGTCGAACTCGCGCCGGTACCAGCCGATGCTGTTCTGCGGGTATTTGCCGCCCACGGTCTTGAACCCGTGCTTGACGTCCGCGTCGGAGCCGAACGGCAGCTCCACCGCCCAGTCATGGGGGAGATCCAGCAGCCGCCAATCCTTGTCGTCGAACTTCGGCTGCGCGAACGAAACATTTCCGCCCAGGTTGACCGCAACGGGGTCAGGCAATGCGGCGGCCAGTTTTTCGGCCATGCCGACCTCGTCCACATGGGTCTTGGACAAATCCTTGACCTCGGGGTAGTAAAAATTCGTCCCCACATCCGGTGCGTCACCCAGATAAAATTTCCAATTGAAATCCAGCAACAACCGTTCGCGCGGGGATCCGGAGGCGAAGGACGCGGACGCCAAGAGACAGGACAAAAACAGTGCGAAGATTATTTTCAACATAATGTGGCGGTGGTGTCACTTTGTAGCCACAAAGCATGGCCCGGGCAAGCCTGGCCCCCCCTGAACATTCGTACACCCTCCGTCAGAATGAGAACATCCAGCGGATGTCGATGGAGCCAAACACGTCGTTGCCCTGCTGGCCGTGGAACTGGCGGCTGCGATTGATGTGCGCGTAGCGGATCTCAAAATAGCGGCAGGGTTGGAAGGCCACGCCCAAGGTCATGTCGTCCACAAAATCCCTTTTTTCGACGTGCGGGCCGCCGCGAAAGGTATTGCCGTCCAGCGTGATGTCATGCGCGATGGCGCGGCCATCCACGCCGGCAAAAAAGTACGCGGACCATTGCGGCGACGTGGCGAGGCCGCCGTTGTTGGACGCGAGGGAATCGATGATCTGTTGCCCGAAGTCATTGGGGAGATTCAGGCCGATGCGGAGCGTGGCGCCGGCGGTGGCGAGGATGGCGACGTTGCCAACCTCGACGCCGGCACGCGGGATGATGTCAAAATATTTGGCCGTTTCCTCGGTGGGCGACCAGCGCCAGAGCCGCGCATATTTCAAGGCGAGGCCCGGCTCGTTCTTCAACTGGTTGTCCCAGCCCGCCGGGATGTCCTCAGGAAACCGCCAGCGATGGATAAGCCGCTGGGTCTGCCCGGCCAGGGACAGCGGGCCGACGATGCCGAGGTTAATCTCAAAATTTTCCAGCACGGCGAGGTGGTCCGAGTACTCGCCGCGCCGCTGGTACACCATGCCGGTGTACAGCCAGCCGGCATAGGGGTGATCGGTCGGGATGGGGTTCGGGTCGAGGATGTTTTCGGGCGTGTACATGTTCTGGCCCAAAACGAATCCCTTGCTGGTCACGGCGTCATGCAAGCCCCACAACGGGATGACGGTGTCGGTGAGCGTGTGTTCCGGCAGCATGAAGGTGACCTTGGTGCCGTGCGTGTAGTGGCGGTCCTGATGTTTGCCGAGGAAATCGGACCAAGCATCGTTTTCATCGGTGATGTCGAAGAAGCCGCCCTGCTCTTCCGCAGCAAATGCGGACAAGCTGGTGAGGCAACAAATCGCAGTGTAGAGAAATGGTTTCGCCCCGCGCATCCGGAGAATAGATTTAGTTAAAATGGGGGGAAGGTAAAGCGGAAGTTAGCAGTCGATCGTTACCGAAAACAGAGTACCCCGGTTGCAGGTGCGGCGCGCGCGGAGCGACGCGCCCTACCTGCGTCTTTGGAAATACGCGGCATGGTCGGCAGACGGTATTGCGCAATTTTTCATGTAAAGGTTGCTTGACATGTGACAAGGATGCTTTACAGTGGATTTGTTATGAATGCGAAGCCAAATCTTCCGAACGAAATTTTCTGGGGCAAGGAATACTCCTGGCGCATGGACAGCAAAGTCAACGGCTGGCTGGCGCTGGCGGCGGTCATTTCGTCGCTGACTGACATCATCTTTGCGCACACCGTAAAGCAATGGCCGATGGAGGCGCGCGTCGGGATTGTGCTCGCGGAATTTCTGGCCCTGGCACTTTGGGCGCGCAGCGTGACCCAGTGGATCCGCGGCATGGATGAGTTGCACCGCCGCATCATGACGTCAGTGATGCTGGCCGCGGTCGGAGCGACATTTTTCTTCATGCTGCTCTGGCATTGCCTGAATCGCGCGGGACTTTTTGACGTCCTGTTTGGCAAACCAAAGGCCGGCGGCTGGGACATCGGCACGGTGTGCCACGGGTTTTTGTTGTTCGTGCTCTTTTACGGCATCGCCCAGGCCATCTGCAATCGCCGTTACAAATGAAAAATAAATTGCGCGAATTGCGGGCGGCGCGGGAGTGGTCGCAATCCGATTTGGCAGACAGGCTGGGGGTGTCGCGGCAGACGGTGAACGCGATCGAGACGGAGAAGTATGACCCGAGTTTGCCGCTGGCGTTCAAGGTGGCGAAGCTGTTCAAGCAATCGATCGAGGAGATTTTTGAGGCGGAGGGGTGAGGGGTGAAAAGCTCCAAATACCAACATCCAAGCTCCAGAGAAATTCCAATAAGCAAAATTAAAGGGAATGTGGCTTGGCGAGACAGGCAGGCGGTGCGTGCGAGGTCCAAGCCGGACGGGCAACGCGGCCGTCCTGCGCCTTGAATTGTGATTGATCCGGGTTATTTGAATACGTTGTGAGTCATTCACATGCTGCGGCTGGTCTGCGACACAGCCGCCGCCCATTGGCAATGGACTTGCCGCCGCCGTCCAAAATCTTGCTGAGTTTGGCAGATTTTATATTTGAGCGGGGTTGACGTTGTCATGTGAGGGAATCAGACTTTGGGCATTCCATGAAAACTATCGCCTTCGCCCTGGCCACTTTTTTCTGCGCCCTCTCCACTTTTGCCCAGCAGCGGGGGTGGCCGGTGAATACGAATGATGAATCGGGGTTTGTGCCAATCTTTGACGGGAAGACGTTGGCGGGGTGGGAAGGCGACCCGCAGTATTGGCGCGTGGAGGATGGCGCGCTGGTGGGCGAGGTGACGCCGACGAATCTGTTGAAGGTGAATTCGTTCATCGTGTGGCACGGAGGCGAGCCGAAGGATTTTGAACTGAAGGTGGAGTATCGCATCTCGGCGAAGGGCAACAGCGGGATCAATTATCGCAGCGAGATGGCGACGAACGGGCCGTGGGCGATGAAGGGTTACCAGGCGGATATCGACGGGCGCAACCAGTACACGGGGCAGAATTACGAGGAGAAGGGACGGACGTTTTTGGCGTTGCGCGGCCAGGTGACGCGGGAGGTGGAGGGGCAGTTGCCGGAAATCCTGGGGACGTTGGGGTCCACGAATGAGCTGCTGTCGCTCATCAAGACGAATGATTGGAACGAGTATCATCTGATCGTGAGCGGGAATGTGATGACACACATCCTAAACGGGCGGGTGATGAGCGTGGTGATCGATGAGGACAAGCCGAACCGGAAGTTCAGCGGGTTGCTGGGGGTGCAGGTGCACGTGGGGCCGCCGATGAAGATTGAGTACCGGAATTTTAGGATGAAAACGGTGGAAGTGGGGAAAGATTAGGGTGATGTGAGTTATGGCTTTAATTGGGGGATTTTCATCTCCCCCGCATTCAAAATGAACTGCTTCTTTTGTCCTTTGTCGTAATCATACGACCGCAGCACCACTTCTCGATGTGCTGCATCAAGGTCAATCTTGCTTTTTGAGATAAACACGCACTTCTTTTCATATACCCAGTGGAAATTTGATCCAAAATTGAAGAACCTCGTGTCTTCAGACGGGAGTTCGGCCAAGACTTTTGACCCGCTATTCAGCAAAGCCAGCTTTTCTGAATCATCATAGGCAATGAACAGCAAATCATTGTCCACGTTCTCAATGGCAGAAATGGCCGTATCATTTGTTCCAAAGTGTATCGTTTTGGCGGTGACTTCATCGGAAGAGAAATCATAGCAATACGCCTTGTAATGATTAAAGCCTTGAGGTGACTCGCCTCCGTTAAACGGGACCGCAATCAAAAACCTTAAATCGTCGGTCAAAACCGCGAGATGGTTTTCCACGCGGTGAAATTCCGAATCAAACTCCTTGAAATGTCCGGTCAGTGGAATCCGTTTAACGACAGACAAATTGCTGCATGCATAAATAGCCGGGAATGGTTTCCATGCAAAAAATTCGCGGCGGGAACGATTGAACACCGCCCGGTCAACACCGCTGGCTTCAATTTTTCCAAGTGACTGGCCCACTGTTTGTCCAGATACTTTGAAAACCTCGACTACATCGGACTGTTTGAATCCGTATTCTTCTCGAACCACATAATTTGTATCCGGGCCGCTTCGGAAGGTGGCAAGCTCAACCCCAGATTCGTGAACCGGGTCTGGCACATGAAGTTTTTGAATAACCTCATGGTGGCCAAGATAAATAATATTGGCAGGATAGTTTGTCTGCCCTTCTTTCAGGGCATCAATTTTCCACTGAACCAACCAACTGTCTGACTGCGAAGATGCCCGATATCCGCTGCCATGTTCCAAAAACTGCACTGCTTGGATACCTTCTTCCTTATCAAGGCAAATCGAAAAAACTTTCCCATCACAGAAATCATCTACATCACTCCAAAAGACAAAGTGAGTTCTTCGCTCGCATGACACGGTGACCAACATGCAAAAAAGAACCGGAACAAATTGGAATATGCGGATAATAGTTTTTACTACGTCAAAAGGTCGGTCCCGTTCTTGTGCTGGCAGAGGGCTGGCCATGGGCTGAATATGTCGCTCCGGAGGGAGCTTGGGAATCTTTTTTGGGCCGGTTTCTACAAAGATGGCGCGCCGACGGCGCTTCCGCCTTCGTTGAAAACTACGGCGCGACAGGGTAAAGGGGGCGCCGTTGGTGCTGTGGCGGGTGGTCAAATGTCGGATGTTGAGGGTTTTTCCGGGCGCCGTTGAACTGGTCACAGGCTGCGGCTGGTCCCTTGCTCCCGACACAGCCGCCGCCCATTGAAAGACGGCGACGACCAGCTGGCCGGTGACGGTTCGCGGTTGAGGGTGGAAAAACGCTCAAGCCCGGCGCGAGCAACGGCGGCGCATCCGCCAGCGCCCCCGCCTTGGGCGCGGCGTAGAATTCGTCGAGGAAATTTGCGAGGCAACGGTCGAATAAATCGCCGTTGATCGTCAGTTCCGCCACTTCAGCCAGTGTTTTCGGTCTCATACTTTGCCTTCTTCAAAAAGCCCCTCGACAAGATACTTAAAAGGGCCCATGGTTGGCCATGAGTTGAATATGTCGCTCCGGACGGGGCTTGGGAATCCTTTTTTGGGCGGGGCCGGGGGCAGTTGGTGAGTTTGGGAGTTAGTGAATCAGTGAATTGAGGCATGGGTCGGGCTTTCAGCCCTCATCTGGTTTGTGGACGGTTCCTGGGGCGTTGCCCCAGGCTTCCATCTTCGCTGCGCTACGACGCGACAGGGGGATGGGCGCGCGCCGTTGGCGCTGGCGGGCAATTTGTGAGTTCAGGAGTTAGTGAATTAGTGAGTTGAGAAGGGTTGGTGCAATGCAGACGGGTCAGGCGTCGTTGGTTTCGCAAATATCGAGCTGCTGCAGGGTGAGCGTCTTGGGGTCGAGGAAGGCGTCGATGACGTTTTTTTGGAGGATGAAGGTCTGCATCGAACCGTCGTCGCCGGGATTGTTTTCGAGGGGTTGACCGAAGCAGGCGATGAGGTCCGGCAGGGTGCTGGAGGCGTTGAAGGCATGCCGTTGGCCATCCGGACCGATGATCACGGGACGGCCCGCGCCGAGTTTGGTTTCCTTGCCGGAGCCGGAGCCGGTGGCGACGGACAGGACAATCCCGATCAAGTCGTTGCCGGCAAATTGGAGGCCCAGACCGGCCGAGTGGTAGAAGAGGTCGAGATATTCATCGAGGCGTTCGAAATCATCGCACCGGCCGAACGGTTGGGCGGCGGCAAAGGTGCCGCCGAGCGGCAGGCCGTTGAGGGTGCAGGCGCAGAGGTCATAAACGAGTTCCAGCCGGCCGGCGGGCGGCCAGGCGGCGGTGGGATTGGGCTCGGGGGTGCGGCCGAACAGTTTGGCGAGGGGGTTGAACATATGCGGTGGGCGGAATATGGCGGTGCGGACGGGGGTTGGGAATCTTTTTTGGCAGGGCCGGGGCAGTTAGTGAGTTCAGGAGTTAGTGAATCAGTGAGTTTTAGATTTGGGTCTGGCGTCTGGGGTCTCGGGTCTGGGCACCTCGTGGGCGCAGTCAGAACATAGGTAAGATGGGAACCCTTCAAAACGCCAATGTTTTGGCGTTTTATTACAAATTTTAGACTGGGCCATCATTTGCAAGTTGCTGGTTATCAATTTCGAACGAAAGCGTTTTTGGTTTTCCCGGTCGGACCCCCTGCCCACTCCGGTTTTTTGCAGAAATATGGCATAAATCTGCATTCTACATTCCCGGGAGAAATTCAAGTTTTGGGGAGGTGTGATACGGTCGGGGTGTGAGACGCATATTGCACATATGGCGCCAACAGACAGGCGCGCTGGAAAATGACTAATGACTAAAACCTAATGTCTAATGAATGACGAATTTCAAATGACGAATGGAGCGGTGGCCGTTAAGCAGGCGGTTGGCGATCTGGGTGCTATCACGGTCCAAGTGTCCACTGCGCGGGGTGCAGGCCGGCAAGTGATTGTGGTGCAAGGTCCGTTAGGCTTCGTTGGGCTTTGTTGGACCATAAAATGTTTGGCGAGCCGCATCCGCCTACGCCCGGCTGCGGCGCGATCCCGCAGTGGCGGCACACTGGGCAGGCCATCAAAGCAATTCAAATGAATTCAAACCGTTTCAAATGATTTCAAATCAATTCAAACCACTTTTTAAAAAATTTATGAAAACAGGGACTTGCGTACGGCCATCATGGGCTCTGAGGAGCCTTTTATCCGCCGATATCCGGGTAAATCCGACCATAGGAAATGCACTTATTTTATGAGACACGAATTTCACGAAGCGCGAGGAACACGCGGGCGGGTGAAAATATGATTTCGCGAAACCTTTTTGGGGCGTTATTGTTACATAAATCAACGGAACGAAAACTGACTGACTCATGACATCCGCATCTCCCGCCGCCAACCTGGACGCCGCGCGCACAACGTATCGCAACATCGCCGGCAACATCGCCAAAATCATCCGCGGCCAGGACGGCGCGACGCGGCATCTGCTGGCGGCGATGGCCGCGGGCGGGCACGTGTTGCTGGAGGATTATCCGGGCACGGGGAAGACGACGCTGGCGAAGGCGCTGGCGAAATCGATCGCGGCGGACTTCAAGCGGCTGCAGTTCACGCCGGACCTGCTGCCGTCGGACATTTTGGGGGTGTCGGTCTTCAACCAGCGGGACCAGCAGTTTCATTTTCACGAGGGGCCGGTGTTCACGAACATTTTGCTGGCGGATGAGATCAACCGGGCGAGCCCGCGGACGCAGTCGGCCTTGCTGGAGGCGATGGGCGAGGCGCAGGTGAGCGTGGAGGGCGTGCGGCGGAATCTGCCGGAGCTGTTTTTTGTGATCGCGACGGAGAACCCGGTGGAGTTCCGCGGGACGTATCCACTGCCGGAGGCGCAGATGGACCGGTTCGCGATGCAGTTCACGCTGGGGTATGTGTCGGCGGAGGAGGAAGTGGCGATCCTGACGGCGCAGGAGCACAACCATCCGCTGGAGGAATTGCAGCCGGCGGCGACGCTGGCGGACGTGGTGGCGATGAAGCGGGCGGCGGAGGAGATCCGCATCAGCGGCGAGCTGAAGCGTTACGCGGTGGACCTGGTGGCGGCGACGCGGACGGCGCAGGGCGTGCAACTGGGCGCAAGCCCGCGGGCCTCAATCGCGCTGATGAAGACGGCACAGGCGATGGCGCTGTTCGAGGGATTGGATTTTGTGACGCCGGAGCAGATCCAGAAGCTGGCGGTGCCGGTGATTGCGCACCGGGTGGTGCTGGAGCCGCAGGCGCGGTTCTCGGGGATCACGACGCGCGGGGTGGTGGAGGATGCGCTGAAGAAATTGAAGGTGCCGGCGTGAAGTGGAAATGAAGAAAACAACCAACATTGAACATTCAACGCTGAACGCCCAAGGTGGACCGGAGGGGCAAGGGTTCGTTGTTGGAAGTTGAATGTTGAGCGTTGAAAGTTGCCTTTGAACTTCGTCTACAAACCAATCTATTGGAGCTACCGGGCGTCCGGGGGGATGTGGTATTGGGCGCGGCGGCGGCTGACGCCGGCGGGCTGGGCGGTGGTGGCGGCGGTGATCATAGCGGGCGGCGTGGGAACGGACATCGAGAACACGGTGACGTACCAGGCGTTTGCGCTGATGTTCGTGCTGATGTTCTTCGCCTTCCTGTGCAGCTTCTGGTTTCCCGGCAAGTTTTCGGCGGTGCGGCGGCTGCCGCGGGTGGGCACGGCGGGGCAGCCCCTGCCCTATCAGATCGAGGTAAAAAACCTGACGCGCACCACCCAGGCCGGGCTGACGTTGCTGGAGAACCTGGCGGATCCGCGGCCGTCCTACCGGGACTGGCTGGGCTACGAGATGGCCGAGAGCCGGCGGGTGCGAGTTTTCCGGTTAGCGCAACGACAGCGGCGCACGCGGAATCCGTTCCGGCTGGCGGACGTGAAGGAGGCGGAGATCCCGCCGATGCTGCCGCTGGGCACGGCGGAGGCGCGCGGGGAAATCCTGCCGTTGCGCCGGGGCATCCTGCGGTTCAAGGGCGTGACGGTGGCGCGGCCGGATCCGCTGGGGTTGTTCCGGTCGTTCCTGCGGGTGCCGGCGGCGCAGACGGTTTTGATCCTGCCGAAGCGTTACGCACTGCCGCCGATCGCGTTGCCGGGGTCGCTGCGCTACCAGGAGGGGGGCGTGGCGCTGGCGGCGCACGTGGGGAGCAGCGAGGAATTCGTGGCGCTGCGGGATTACCGGCACGGCGACCCGCTGCGGCACATCCACTGGCGGAGCTGGGCGAAGACGGGCAAGCCGATCGTGAAGGAGTACGAGGACGAATTTTTTGTGCGGCACGCGCTGGTGCTGGACACGTTCGACGAGGAGCCGAACAGCGAGGTGCTGGAGGAGGCGGTCTCGGTGGCGGCGTCGTTCGCGTGCACGATTTTGACGCAGGAATCGCTGCTGGACCTGCTGTTCGTGGGGAACCAGTCGTATTGTTTCACGGCGGGGCGCGGGGTGGGATCGAGCGTCCAGATGCTGGAGGTGCTGGCGGCGGTGCAACATTGCCCGGACAAAAAATTTGAGGTGCTGGAACGGCTGGTCATGAACCATGTGTCAGTGGTGAGCGGGTGCATCTGCGTGCTGCAACGGTGGGACGGGGCACGGCGGAAATTTATCGAGAAGTTGAAGGAACTGGGCGTGCCGCTGCTGGTACTGATCATCGTGCCGAAGGACGGGGGCATT
>DATHQS010000209.1:0-2128 GCA_035482455.1 Candidatus Acidiferrales bacterium
GGCATCATCTGGCCGTTGAGCGTGGCCCCATATCAGGTGTGCATCACGCCGCTGAGCGTGGCGCCGGAAAGCGAAGCGATGAAGCTCGCGGAGAAATTTTACGCGGAACTCGCCGCCAAGGGTGTGGATGTGATTCTCGACGACCGAGATGAACGTCCCGGTGTGAAGTTCAAGGATTCCGAGCTCGTCGGCTTTCCTATCCGCATCGGTCTGGGCGAAAAATCGCTGGCGAAGGGCGAGGTGGAGATCAAGCCGCGCAACGGCGCGATGCAACAGGTCAAAACCGAGAATGCCATCGAGGCCATGATGGCCTTGGTGAAGGCGTAATCAGCCAGGAACGACGCTGCTGCGGCCGCGTGGCAATTTGCCAAGATGGGAGATCAGAAAGCCGTGCAGCCAGTGGCGCAGTTCGCCGTGCTGTGCGTCTGAAAGTTTAAGCCGTGAGCCATTGGTCCAGTCGTTCTCCAGGAGCGACTGGACAATTTTTTTGGCGCCGGGCGTGAGCCGGGTTTCATCAAGGTCCGGCTCCAGGCCGAGCTGATGCAGGAGCTTGAGTTCCAAGGTAAAAATATTTTGCGGCAGCGGCGGTTGCTGGCAGAGCAGGGCGAGGAAGCCGCGCACCAGCTCAAAAATCTCCGGCATGGGCGACTCGGTCTCGGTGGCCTGCTCCAGAAACGCGGCGGCATAAGCGGCTTGTTGCAGCTTCAAAATATCTTCACGAATGGCTCCATGTGTCTCTTGCAACTTTACCTCGCGCAGATTGTGCAGTTCCGAGGTGCGGCTGCGGGTGAAGGAAAAATCAGCGGCATAGAACAGGTCAAGCTTCCCGGCAAACGGCGACTTGGGGCGGCGCGCGCCCTTGGCGACGGTGGCGACCCGGCCCAAGTCCGGCGTAAGCCAGTGGACGATGAGGCTCGTTTCGGTCAAAGAGCGGGTACGCAGGATGATGCCGTGGGTGGACTGGATCATTCCGGCGGCTCCTATTTCTGTTTTGGATCCGGTGCCGGTGGAAGTTCCGGGGCGATGGCGCCGAGGCTGACGATGTATTTCACGCCTTCGGCCACGCTCATATCCAGCTTGGTGACCTTGTCCGCGGGCACAAGGACGAGGAAACCCGAGGTCGGGTTCGGTGTGGTGGGAATAAACACGCTTACCAGTTTTTCGCCGATCTTGCGGCTGGCCTCGCTGTCGTCCTCGCCGGTGAGGAAGCCGACAGAATAAGCGCCTTCACGTGGAAATTCCACCAGCACGACGGTCTTGAACGAATTTTTGCTGCCCGAGAAGGAGTCGTTGACCTGCTTGACGGCGCCGTAAAATTTATTGAGCACGGGAATATGCATCATCCCGGCATCGAGCCATTCGATGATGCGCTTGCCGATGTAGTAGCGGGCCAGCAGGCCGACGCCGGTGATGAGCCCCACGGCAAGGGCGAAGGCCAGCAGGCTCCAATACCAGTGCATCGGGCCGGAATGACCGTTCTCAAAAACGTCCTTGGGCGGCAAACAATACGGTAGGAAGAAGAGCAGGGTGTCCGTGAACGTGGAGATGGTGCCAAAAATCCAGATGACCGCCGCCAACGTCAGCAACGCCGGCAGCGTGACGGCGAGGCCGGCAAAGAAACTGGCGCGCCAACTGGAAACAAATGTCTTCCTCACGCGGATATTTTACCCGTGCGCGCCAGTTGTGCGAGCGCAAACCGGTCTGCGAGCAGGCGTACGAGGCGGTTTTCTTCGCGCTTCATCGTGCGGCGAAGCTGCGGTTTTAAATCATCGTAACCGAGCAGGTGCAGGACGCCATGGACGATGTAACGGACGACTTCCGACTGCCAATTGGTCTTGAACTCCTTGGCCTGGGCGATGGCATCATCGACGCAGACAAACAATTCGCCGTGGATGGTGGTGGCGACGCGCGATTTGCGGACGGTTTCCCGGTGGTCGAAGGTAATGACATCGGTTGAGCCGGTGTGGTTCAGAAAAGTTTCGTTCACCAGGGCCATCTCGCGGGCGGCGACGAGGTTGATGCCAAGCTCGGCATCCGTGATCTGCAGTTTCGCCAACAGTCCGCCAACAATCTCCCTGAGCAAACGGGAATTGATCTTCCGGCGACGCTGACGGTTGGCGATGACGAG
>DATHQS010000210.1:0-3079 GCA_035482455.1 Candidatus Acidiferrales bacterium
CTACTGGTTTCCGTGGTTCATCATCGTGGGCGGGCAGGTGCCGTGCGCGCTGGCGTGGGCGCTGGCGATGCGGCCGCGTCGCGTGCCGGAAACGGCAGCCACCAAAACCGCCGTGATGGAGCCGTTGCCGGAAACGCCGGGTTATGAACTGGTGCTGCCGGCGTTTGGCAAGGGCGCGTATGGCCGGGTCTGGCTGGCAAAAAACAAGGCCGGTCAATGGCGGGCGCTGAAGGCGGTCTATCTTTCAAAATTCGAGGACAATCCGGATCCGTATGAACGGGAATTCAACGGTGTCCAGACCTACAAGCCGATCTCGGACCAGCATCCGGGATTGTTGCGGGTGGATTTTGTCAGCGAAAAAAAGGACGGCTATTTTTATTACGTCATGGAGCTGGGCGATGCACTGGAACCCGGCTGGGAAAAGAATCCTGCCACCTACAAGCCGCGGGATCTGTCCAGCGAGCGGGCGCGGTTGCCGGAAAAACGTCTGCCGGTAAAAGAATGCGTACGCATCGGGCTGACGTTGAGCAAGGCGCTGGAGTTCATCCACGGACGCGGGATGGTGCACCGGGATATTAAGCCGCAGAACGTCATATTCATCAACGGTGAACCGAAGCTGGCGGACATGGGATTGATCACGGAAATCCGCGAGGATGACCCGGAGCGGACGATCGTGGGCACGCATGGTTTCATGCCGCCGCCGCCGGAGCGGCCGGGCACGCCGCAGGCGGACATCTACGGACTTGGAATGTTGCTGTATGTGCTGAGCACGGGGCGCAGCGCCACGGTTTTTCCGGAAGTTTCAACGACGCTGGTGTCCAGCCAGGAGCCGGTGAATTTCATGCCGTTGAACGCGGTCATCCTGAGGGCCTGCCAGCCGGATCTGAAATCGCGCTATGTCTCGACGGCGGAGTTGAGCCGGGCGCTGCAACAGTTGGAGGAGCGATTTGCGGGACAACCGGGGTGATTTGCCGTAAGTGGCTGCATAACATTGTTCTTTGAAAATAAAACGGGGCCGGGCTTGCGCCCGGCCCCATTGATGACAAGGTTTAAACGCCTTCACCGAGGCGCTCAGAAGGGCGACGCGTCCATATGGGGTCGTTGTCCGGACGCGCCGCTGACAAAACCTCTATGTCAACCCTGAGTGGACAACGAAATAGTACCACCACTAAGCATTACGCAGGGGAAATGGAAATCTTTCAAAAAAAGTGAAGAAAATTTTCTGAGGCATGCCGGCCGGGTCAGAATTTGCCGTGCCTTAAGGTGCCTGCGCAGCAGTTCAGCGCGTAACCTGGTCGTCGAAGGTCCACATCTTCTTATCTTCGCCGGCGGAGCGGATTTCCATGAGCTTGCCGGAGAGCTGGTGGAAGAAAAACGGCGTGCCCCAGGCATCGATCAGCTCGCCCTTGTCATTCACGCGCAGGCCGGATTCCGCGGAGATGAAATTGACCTGTTTGGGATTTTTTCCCATGAGCGCGGCGGTGATCTCGGAGTTATCCCCGACCGGATTTTCGCCGAACATGTCCGCGTAGTTGTGCATCACCACGCGGGCATTGTCCAAGACGGTCAGCGGTGGCAGGGTGGAAATCGCCGTGGCGGGCGGGGTGGAGGAAGTGCCGGAAGCGGCGGCGAAAGCTGCGACCATCTGCGTGGTCAGCAACGGCGCGGCTGCGGGAACGGCGGGTGTGGCCGCAGAAACAGCAGGCGCGGCTGGCGCGGGTAAAACATTTCCATTGGTGGCGGCAGTTGCGGATTCTGGCGAGGACGGCGGCGCCGGCGCGGCGGGATTTTTGGATTTGAACGCGAGCCACAGTCCGGTGGCGAGGGCGAGGACGGCCAGCGGAACCCAAACCTTTTTCATGACATAAAACCGAGATCAGTCGGACTGAAGCGACTGAGGTTCGGGAAGACGACGGGGAGATTGCTTTGGTCCACACCGAACCACTTGGCGAGGGTGGCGAAATACTGGTCGACGGAGGTGGTGGGGATCCAGCGGCCGGTGCTGGTGTCGTCGGGGCCGTTGATGGCGAGGGTGGGGAAGGTGCCATAGGTCTGGCCGCCCTTGACCGCGCCGCCGGAGATGAGGTGATGGCTGCCCCAGCCGTGGTCGCTGCCCTGGCCGTTGGCGGGGAAGGTGCGGCCGAAATCGCTGGCGGTGAAGGCGGTGACCTTGTTGCCGAGACCGAGCTGGTCCATGGCGTCCTGAAAGGTGCTCAAGGACTGGCTCAATTCGGCGAGCAAGTTGGCGTGAGCGCCGCTGATGACGTTGCCGCTGGTAAAATTGGTCTGGCCGCTGTGGAGGTCGTAGCCGCCGACCTGGCAGAAAAAGATCTGGCGCTTCATGCCGAAGCCGTTGGTCGGCGAACCGACCGCACGATTGCCAGCATCGATCAGGCGGGCGACCATCCGCAACTGGGCGCTCAGGGTGGAATTTTTAACGGTGCCACCAGTGGGAACAACGATGTTCGTCTGAAACTGGTTCGTCCAATAGGTTGGCAGCGCGTTCGTGGCGATGGCGGTGTTCAGGAGAGACCCGGTGTTGATGGAGTGGGCGGCGACACCGGCGTAGGCATTGGCCTGCAGGTTCGGATAAGAGAGGCCGAGGATGTTGGTGAGCGCCGCGAGGCGCGCCCCGGTCACGTTTTGCAAGGCGATGGCACCGCCGGTGGAGACGGCGTATTGCGAGACGATGTTGCCGACCTCGAAGGTGTTCGCACCGGCGATGGAAACGGAGAGCGAAACGGAGTTGTTAGTATTGACGGAGTTCAGCAGGTCGGCACAGCGTCCACCCCAGCCGGTGAGCGGCTGCTGGTCAGGGATGGAGGTCTGCCATTGCGTGACCTGATCGGCATGGGAAAAAAGCTGGGGCGGCTTGGGGACGGAGCCGTTCAAATAATGAAAGCGGTCGATGGGCTGCACCAGCGTGCCGGTGTTGAACAGCACGGCCAGCTTGCCCTGGTTGAACCGCTGCGCCAGTTCGGGGCAGGCCGGATGCAGGCCGAAGGTGTGGCCGGCGGGATCGGTGTAGTTGTTGGTGGTGCCAGGGGTCTGGAGGTTGAGCAGGGAGCCTTGCGGCAGC
>DATHQS010000211.1:0-11970 GCA_035482455.1 Candidatus Acidiferrales bacterium
CTGCCAATCTCGTCGCCGTCGCCACGCTCACCAGCCACAAGCTTCCTCCGGCCAGGCGCATCCATTCCGGTGATGAAATCATCACTGTCGCCGCCGGCTTCCCCACCACGGTCGTTCCCATCATCCAGTGCGGCGCCGTTCCCGTTTTCATCGATAATAACCCCGCCACCGGCAACGTCCGCGCAGAGCAGCTCGAGGCTGCATTCACGGCTGGCAAGACCAAGGCCGTGATGATGGCCCATGCGTTGGGCAACCCTTTTGACCTCGGTGCGGTGCTGGAATTTTGTCGCCGCCACGACCTCTGGCTCATTGAGGATAACTGCGATGCCCTCGGCTGCACCTATTCCATGCCGATCGCCCAGGCCAACGCCCTCGGCTTCAGTGAAAATTCGCCAGGTATTCCCAGCAACGGCACTCACATCACGCGCTACACCGGCACGTGGGGGGATATTTCCACGCAGTCTTTTTATCCCCCGCATCACCTCACCATGGGCGAAGGCGGCGCAGTCAACATTGTATCTCGTCCGCCACTCAAAACCTACGCCGAGAGCTTCCGCGACTGGGGCCGTGATTGCTGGTGCGCCAGCGGCAAGGACAACACCTGCAACAAACGTTTTGGCTGGCAGCTCGGCGAGCTGCCCAAGGGCTACGATCACAAATATATTTACAGCCACCTCGGCTACAACCTGAAGCCCCTCGACCCACAGGCCGCCATTGGCCGGCAGCAGCTCAAAAAACTTCCGGCTTTCGTGGCGGCCCGCAAAAACAATTGGGAATACCTGCGCGCAGGCCTGGCCGACCTGGAAAAGTTTTTTGATTTCTCGCTCCCCACCCACGCCACGGGCTGGACGCGCGGCGGTTTTGCCTGGGACGCCACCGGTTGTCGCACTGACTGTTCATGGTTTGGCTTTATGTTGCGCGTGAAACCGGCCGCGCCTTTCTCCCACAGCGACCTTGGCCGAAAACTTGACGAAAAGAAGATCGGCAGCCGTATGTTTTTCGGCGGCAATCTCCTGCGCCAGCCGGTGTTTGTCCAATTGAAGAAGGACCGCCCTCAGGCTTTCCGCGTCATCGGCGAGATGAGCGGCGCTGATGAAATCATGAACCGCGCGATCTTTCTTGGAACCTACCCCGGCCTCACCCGTGACATGCTCGACTACGAAATCCAAAACATCCACGCCTTTATCAAAACTCATTGCTGAGCGATTTTAAATCCCCGCCCATGAACGTGTCTCTTCCCCCAGAAGACTTGGCTCATGTGCTCGCGCACACCCACAATCTCTGGGGAGAAGCGCGTGGACAGCGCTTTTTCATCACCGGCGGTACCGGCTTCTTTGGCCGGTGGCTGCTGGAAAGTCTTTGCCACGCAAACGACGAACTGCAGCTCGGTTTGCGCGCAACGGTGCTCACGCGCGATCCCACGCGCTTTGCCGGCAAGGCACCCCATCTGGCCGCACGAGCTGAATTGGAGTTCACTAAGGGGGACGTGCGCAGTTTTACCTATCCCGCGGGTAAGTATCGCTACATGATTCATGCGGCGACGGAAGCCAGTGCGTCGCTCAACGAGAATGCTCCGGACGAAATGCTGGACACAATCGTGACCGGCACCCGTCACGCGCTCGGATTCGCCGCGCAAGCCGGTGTGCAAAAACTGTTGCTTACCAGCTCGGGCGCAGTCTATGGCCGGCAGCCTTCCGGGCTCACTCACATCGACGAAGATTACGCAGGGGCACCGGACGCACTGGTGGCCGGCTCGGCCTATGGAATCGGCAAACGTGCGGCCGAACAGATGTGTACGGTGCATGCCGCACAACACGGGTACGAGGTGAAAATCGCCCGGTGCTTTGCCTTTGTCGGGCCACACCTTCCACTCGACGCACACTTCGCCATCGGCAATTTCATCCGCGATGCCCTGGCAGGCGGACCGATTCACATCGCCGGCGATGGCACGCCCCGCCGCAGCTATCTCCATGCCTCAGACCTGGCCATATGGTTGTGGACGATGCTCTTTCACGCGCCCACGGCCCGTGCCTACAACGTGGGTTCGCCCGATGCCGTTTCCATCCTGGAAACGGCGGCGGCGGTGGCACAAGTCTTTCCGAGCCCTGTCGCAATAACCGTGACCCAACCAGTGACCGGCCATGCACCGGCGCGTTATGTGCCGGCGATTGCCCGAGCTGAAAACGAACTGGGACTGCGCGTCCGCATCCCATTGGCCCAGGCAATTGAGCGAACTGTGCGCTGGCTGCAGCCGGCGGCATCTGTTACAAATTAATTTTCTAATGATCCGAGTTGCCGATTATATCGCACAAACCCTTGCCCAGCAAGGAGTCCGCCATGTCTTCATGGTGACCGGCGGCGGCGCCATGCATTTGAATGACGCCTTCGGGCGTTGCCACAAAGACCTGACCGTCGTCTGCTGCCACCACGAGCAGGCCTGCGCGATGGCGGCCGAGAGTTATTACCGGGTGACGGGCCGGCTGGCAGCGGTGAACGTGACCACCGGGCCCGGCGGCACGAATGCCATTACCGGTGTCTATGGCGCGTATGTGGACTCGATGGCAATGATCGTGGTCTCGGGCCAGGTAAAATGGGAGACCTTGGTGCGCAGCACTAATCTTCCATTACGGCAGTTGGGCGACCAGGAGGTGGACATCATCCGCATGGTCGGGAGTGTGACCAAATATGCCGTGCTCGTTAATGATCCGCTATCCATCCGCTATCACTTGGAGCGCGCTCTTCACTTGGCGATGAGCGGCCGGCCCGGGCCGGTCTGGCTGGATGTGCCGATCAACGTGCAAAGCACCAAAATCGATCCGGCGACATTGTCTGGCTACGATCCGGCCGAGGACGCGCTCGCGTTCGAAACGCGCGACCTCGGCGCCACGGTACGGCACGTGGTGGAACGCCTGCGCACGGCGGAACGTCCCGTAATTTACGCGGGCACCGGCATCCGGCTGAGCGGACAGTACGAACTTTTTCTCAAACTGGCTGGCCGGCTCGGCATTCCCGTCACGACGGCGTGGAACTCCAACGATCTCCTGCCGGACGATCACCCGGCCTATGCGGGCCGCCCGGGCTCGATTGGAAACCGTGCGGGCAATTTCACGGTACAAAACAGCGACTGCCTCGTGGTGCTGGGCTCCCGCCTCAACATCCGGCAGGTGAGCTACAATTGGGGGAATTTCGCGCGCCACGCCTACAAAATCGCGGTCGATGTGGATGCAGCCGAGCTGAAAAAGCCCACGCTCAAAATCGATTGTCCAGTGCATGCGGACTTGAAAGAGTTCCTGCCCGCCTTTGAACTCGCCACAGCAGACTGGACGCCGCGCCATGCAAAGTGGCTCGGCTGGTGCCGCGAACGCGTGAAGCTCTACCCCGTGGTCCTGGCCGAATACTGGAAGCTGCCAGATAAGGTGAACCCGTATTGCTTCATGGATCGCCTGTTCGCGCAATTGCGCGAGGGCGAGATTGTTGTCTGCGGTGATGGCACAGCATGTGTGACGGCCTTTCAGGCCGCGACGGTACGGTCAGGCCAGCGGCTTTTCCACAACTCGGGCTGTGCTGCGATGGGTTATGACCTGCCCGCGGCGATCGGCGTGGCGACCGCGCGGCCTGATCTGGCCCGCGTCATCTGCCTAGCCGGTGACGGCAGCATCATGATGAACCTGCAGGAACTGCAGACGATCACCGGGCGGAGGCTGCCCGTGAAAATTTTTGTGCTCAACAATTCGGGTTATCATTCCATCCGGCAGACGCAGGCAAATTTTTTCCCGGACAACATCGTCGGCTGCGGCACCGATTCCGGCTTGAGTTTCCCGGATTTTGGCCGGGTGGCAGAAGCATTCGGACTTTCTTTTCAGCGTTGCACCCGACACGCAGAATTGGACGCGACGATCTCGGCGACCTTGAATGCGCAAGGCGCGGCGCTATGCGAGATTGTGCTTGATCTGGCGCAGGCGTTTTCGCCGAAACTGTCCTCCCGCAAGCTGGAAGACGGGCGCATGATCACTGCGCCGCTGGAAGAGATGGCGCCATTCCTGTCGCGTGAAGAATTGAAATCCAACATGCTGGTTCCTTTGCTGCACCCCTGACATGCCAAAAAACCGCACAGTATTGCTCACTGGTGGCTCACGGGGCATCGGCGCCGCCATCGCCGCTGAACTGACCGCGCACGGCAACCGGGTCATCGCGCCAACCCGCGCCGAACTCGATCTTGGTGACCCGGTTTCTATCGATGCATTTCTTGCCCGGCATCGGGAGCTGCCGGTTGACGTTCTAGTCAACAACGCCGGAATCAATTTCCTGCGCAGTGTATCGGAGTTGGATACAGCGACCTGGCAGGCCATGCTGCAGACCAACCTCACCGCCGCTCTTCGCCTTATTCAGGCCTATGCGCCGGGCATGGCGGCGCGCAACTGGGGCCGCATCCTGAACATAAGCACGATTTTCAGCCTGGTGACACGGGAACGGCGCGCCGCTTATTCCATGACGAAAGCGGCGCTCAACGCACTGACGCGCAGCACAGCCGTCGAGTTCGGCCCCAGTGGCGTGCTCGCGAATGCCCTCGCGCCGGGCTACGTGGACACGGCACTCACGCGCCAGAACAATTCGCCGGAGGCCATCGCCGCGATCACCTCTTCAATTCCGCTCCGCCGGATGGCGCAAGCTGGCGAATTGGCAAAAGTGGCGGCATTTCTCGTCTCCGAAGACAATACTTACATCACCGGCCAGGCAGTGGTGATGGATGGCGGCTTTACCTGCCTATGACCCCACCCCTCACGATCCAAAGCCACTCCCATCCTTACACGGTGGAACATTTTTTGACGCTCGACGCCGCGCTGGCTTCCATCACACCGCGAGAGCGGGCATTTTGGCTGGTGGATCAGCGTTTCGCCGGGCTGTACCCGTCCCTGATCGCCTTCGCGCCCGTTGAACGCACGGTGCAGGTGGCGGCAAGCGAAGAGCAAAAGTCATTCGAGATGCTGGCGCCGATTTTTCTCGAACTGCTCAGGAAGGGATTGAAGCGCGATGGCCTGCTGGTCGTGGTCGGCGGCGGCGTCCTTCAAGACATCGGCTGTTTCATCGCCACCGTGCTGTTTCGCGGGGTTCGCTGGGAGTTGGTGCCAACGACCCTGCTGGCCCAGGCGGACAGCTGCATCGGGAGCAAAAGTTCGATCAATATCGGCAGTTATAAAAACCAGATCGGCACGTTCTACCCGCCCCATCGCGTGTTGCTGATCCCAGGCGTGCTGGCGACGCTACCAGCGGACGAGATTCGCTCGGGCTTGGGCGAGGTGATAAAGCTGCAACTGCTGACCGGCGAGGCCGGCTTTCGCGAGTTGCTGGAGGATCTGCGTGGCTTTACCGGACAGCCGGAGATACTTGCAAAATGGGTGAAGCGATCAATGGAAGTAAAGAAACCGTACATTGAAACAGACGAATACGACCGTGGTATCCGCAACCTGCTCAATTATGGACACACCTTCGGGCACGCTTATGAGTCGGCGACCCATTACGGGATTCCCCACGGCATCGCGGTCATTCTCGGAATACTCACGGCCACGCGCCTTTCCGCCCGCCTCGGGCTGGTACCGACCGCACACGCCGACGAACTGGACATGCTACTCGCACCGTGGCACCGCCCATTTGGCGAGACCCTGCGCCGGGCTCCGCGCGATGCCATCTTTGCAGCGATCAAGCACGACAAGAAAAACACCGGGGATGTTGTGAACTGCATTCTCACGCATGGCTTTGGCCGCATGGAGAAACGCCGGGTCGCGATGGCAGAGGATCTCGTACCTGCGGTCAACAGCTGCATTGACACCGGGCTCGCTCAAGCCGAAGCCTCGCCCAGCCTTTTGACCAAAGTCACCATATCGTAACACCCAAGCAATGAACCGAGACATCTTCGAAAACCTGTTTGTCCTTGAAATGACGAACAACCATCAGGGCAATCTGGAGCGCGGGCTTCAAATCATCCACGAACACAGCCGGGTTGTGCGTTTCAACAACGTACGGGCGGCAATCAAGCTCCAGTTCCGCGACGTTGAAAACTTCGTGCACAAGGATTTCCACGCCCGCAATGACATCCGCTACGTCAAGCGCGTGCTCGAGACGAAAATGTCCAAGGTTGATTATGCCGTGCTCGTTGAGGCGATCAAGAAAAGTGGATGCATCCCGATGGCCACGCCCTTCGATGAAAAATCCGTGGACTGGTGTGTGGACTTTGGGTTCCCGATCATAAAAATCGCCAGCGCCGACTCCAACGACTGGATCCTCCTGGAAAAAATCGCCAGCACGCGCAAGCCGTGCATCGTTTCCTTCGGCGCAACCCCGCTGAAAGACATGGACGATGTGGTTACCTTTTTCGAACATCGCAACATCCCCCTGGCCATCAACCATTGCATCGCAGCTTATCCGCACGAGGACTCCGAGTGCGAACTCGAGCAGATCGATTTCCTGCACAACCGTTACCCGGGACATACCATCGGGTGGTCGTCCCACGAATGCAAAGACTGGGATACCTCCGTGAAAATTGCCTATGCCAAGGGAGCCCGCACCTTCGAACGTCATATCGACATCAACAACGACGGCTTTCAAGTGGCCTCCTACTCTTCGCTGCCCGAGCAGCTGGACAATTGGTTCAAAGCGTTTCACAAGGCAGTGGAGTTTTGCGGAACTTCCCGAACCGAGCGCAAAATCGCCCTGACAAAGGAGACCGCCTACCTCGATACTTACATCCGCGGGGTTTACGCCAGGCACGCCCTCCAGATCGGACAAATCATAACCGAAGATGACATCTACATGGCTATCCCCCTTCAAAAAGGCCAAATCTCATGCCGGGAATTGATGCTGGGGCGCTTCGGCCATAAAGTTACCAAAGTGGTCAGCGCCGATGCCCCCATCCGGATCGACGACGTTGATACCCCCTACTCCAAAAACGAGCATCTAAGGCAACTTATCTACAACCGCGGACTCTGAGTTGCCTTTGTCTTTGGCCCGCGTGCCACCATGTCCACGCCTCCTGAACTTTCCCCGCACGACTTCAGCGTGCAAACGGTCAATTATACAGTGGATGTTTTGATGCCGACGATGAACGGCGCCAAATATCTGGTCGAGGCGCTGGAATCGATCCTCTGCCAAACATTCCCAGACTGGAACTTGATCGTGCTCGATGGAGGTTCGACGGACGCAACTCACGAGATCCTTAATTATTACGCAAAACGCGACTCTCGCATCCGGGTTATTAATATCCCCGGCTCGCACCCCACCAAGCGGGTCAATTACTGGATCCGTGAGAGCCACGCCGACCTGATCGCCTTTCAACACGCAGATGATATTTCTGCCCCCAATCGCATCGCCTGCATGAGAGATGCTTTCACCCGGGATCCTGAACTTTTGCTGCTCGGCTCCGGGACTCACTACTGGCTGCATCATAAATCAGATCCCAATATCCCCGGATATACCGGAAGCCGGATCTACCCCGCCGGACATTCCAGAATTCATGCCAAACTTCCCTTTTATTGGTGTTTTGCCTTACCGAGCGTCATGTTCCATCGTCCGCAGATCCTGGCCCGTGGTTTGTTGTTGGACGAAAAGTTTCAATATTGCGCGGATTATGACTGGTATTACCGGGTCTGTCTTGCTGGAAAAATCGATAATCTTCCGGATCTGCTCCTGAGCTACCGGCACCATGATGAATCCGATGGCCCCCGAAACCGGCCTGAGGTCAACCGGGAATCGCACGAAATCAGGGAAAGCATCGTTAAAGCGGAATTTGAAAACATTGCCACCGAGGACCAGTTGTTGCTCAGCAACGTGAATTTCGAACCCGAGTGCTCCCCGGTGGACGGCACGGAGTTTTCCCGTCTGGAAAAATTATTTAATGACAAACTTGCAACCATCAGGGATCGCGAGAGGCATGCCCTGTTTTCTTTGGTTTACGAGGAATGCCTTCAAGCAGTAAAACCGCCATCTCGGCCCGCGCTCCCATCTTCCCTTAGCCAAATTACCTGCATGACCACGACAAAAAAACTCCGCTTCACGCTGGTGATGCCCAATTATACATTTTCATCAAACGGGGTGATGGTATTGTATCTTCTTTCTGACCTCCTGGAACAATTGGGTCATCATGTGACTTTAGTCCCCCTGGACAGGGAAGTTTTCATGAATCACCGGGATCACTACCCGGCCAGGTATTTGGAAAAATTCGAGACCCGCTATGGATTGGTAGATCCGGAATCCATCGCCATCATACCGGAAACGGCCTCCTTTGAGATAGTCTCCGGCCTAAACACGAGAAAACGCGTATGGTATCTCCTAAACAGGCCTTTCATTCTCACGCGAGAGCCCATTATGTATGCGCCCGAAGATCTAGTCGTGGCCTACTCGGGGTTGATTAGCAAAGTGTACTTCAATCTTTTTATTCTCAGGGAAATACCGGAGCTCACCTTGCCGAATGGCCATACTCCAGCCGTGCCCAAGGAGAACCTGATCCTACTCTACTACGGAAAGAGCAGAACTGCAGTCATACCCAAACATATAAAACGCTTAATTAAAAAAAATGGCGCCGAGGTGGTCGTCATCAACCGCCTTTTTCCAAAATCAAGGGACCTTCTTTTCGACTTGTTGAAAAGGGCCAGGTTGCTGGTGAGTTACGACCCCCTCACAAACCTGAACTACGAAGCCACGCTTTGCGGAACCCCATGTTACATAATAGACAACTACATGCACCTGAAGTTTTCCGATTTCAATATTCCGCTGTACGGGATATTCGACAACAAACAGGAAGTAAGTCATTATTATGATAATGGAGTCAATCATGAGCTGGTCATCCAGACCTACAAAGTCGCTGTGGCTAACAATCGCTCACTGGCCGAAGAATTCACCCATCTTTGCGAGGACTGGTTTGCCACCACAAACCTGCTCAATGAATCAACGGCCGGCCGCCGCCTGTTAGTTCAGCAGAACGGGCTCCGGATCCTGAACGATCGGCTGTCCCACGAACAACTGGGCTGCATCTATATTTCCGGCCGGTTGCAGACTTATATCACCCCCCCTATTCGAGTTTTTGACCGGATAAAAAATCGCTTCCACCGAATAAAATGGAAAATAATCCGCGGGTGGTACAAGCACTTTCGAAGAATCCGCGGAGCTGAGCTCGATAAAAAGCTGAATGAAATTTAAGCGACTGTTGAATATTAATGATTGTTTGAAATTCGCCAGCGTTGATGAATCGATTGTCCTTGGATTGATGCGCTGCACTCCCTTCTCCGCCAATACCACCAGGCCGCAAAGCCTTGGTGTGGTTCATTGACACTTTCCGTCCCGCCACCGCCATGCCCTGCACCCTGAGCGTCCTCATCCCAACCTACAATTACGGACGCTACCTGCCCGAAGCCATCGACTCCGTCCTTGGCCAGGACTTCACAGATTTTGAACTCCTCGTCAGCGATGATGCCTCGACTGACGATTCCACCGCAGTCATAAGTCACTACGCCGCCAAGGATCCGCGCGTTCGCTTTCAGCTTCACCCCGCCAACCTGGGCATGGTGGCCAACTGGAATTGGTGCCTTCAACACGCCCGCGGTGACTATGTTAAGTATCTTTTTGGCGACGACTGCCTCGCCTCGCGCCACTCGCTCGGGCGCATGGTCGCCCTGCTCGAAAACAACCCCGGAGCAACCATGGCTGCCACCGGCCGTCTGGTTCTTGATGAAAATTCAGCAGTGACAGGGCTCTGGGATGATTGGGGGAAAACCGGGCTGTTCGATGGCCCACCATCCATTCTTCGCTGCCTGCGCGCCAACCATAACCTAATCGGTGAACCCTCCGCTGCCATCTTTCGCCGAGCCGCGGCCACCCGTGGTTTCGATCCCACAATGCGGCAGATCGTCGATCTGGAGATGTGGTTTCATCTCCTGCTCCAAGGAGGCTTTGTTTACAGCCCTGAACCACTTTGCGCCTTTCGCCGGCATGGCGTCCAACAAACGGCCATTAATCGCCAATCCCGCGTGGGCAACATCGAGACGGTCCGACTGTTGACCCAATATCTGGAACCTGTGGCACAACGCACCGGCCTGCGCCCCGACAGCCTCGTCCGCCGGCGGATTATATTTCGCAGCCTGTATTACGTGCGGAAGAGTGCAACGTCCCACCCGCAATTTGAAAAAATGTCCGAACTGCTGCAGGCCCAGCTGCCGCGGCGCTGGTGGATTTTTTGCTGGCTGTTGCACCGCATGACACGGCCTTTTGAAAACCTAAGCCGCAGCGTCCGGCTGCGCCGCCTCCAGAAAACCGCGCAGGTCGCAACCGGGCAACTGGCTTTCCTCCGCGCGCTCCGTTCACCGCAGGGCCATTCATAACCCCACGCCAAAAACCCTGTCACGCTGTCTATTTTCAATCTTGAGATAGCTTCCCCACCATGTCGCCGGCTTCCGCCACGCCCCGCATCCTTGTCATTCGCCGCCGCTATCTCGGCGATGTGGTCCTGCTCGGCTCCGTTTTCCACAGCCTGCGCCGGCACTGGCCCCAGGCCCACCTGACGGTTCTCGTCGAACGCGCCTACGCCGGTGTCCTGGCCATGAATCCCGATGTCGATGCCATCCTCACGATGCCACGCGGCGCATTTGGATGGTTGGGTCTCGTGCGCGCATTGCGCCGGGAAAACTTCACGCTCGTGCTCGATTTCGACAACCGCCGCAAGACCGCCTTCATCACGCGCCTTTCCGGTGCCGCCTGCCGTGTCACATTGCACCATGGGCCGCACGTCTGCCTGCCGCGTTTTTATACCCGCCACGAAATCGTCGAAGCCGACTTCCTGGTGAACCGGCACATCACCGACTATTATCATCGCATGTTGCGGGCAATGGATGTGCCGCTGGTTTCGGAACCGTTTTCGCTGACACCGCGGGAAATTGATTTGGATTTCATTCGCCGGCTGCCCGAGTTTACCAGCCTGCCACCAGGCCGGCCCCGGCTGCTGGTGCATCCCGGCAGTCGCAGTGCTTACCGCGTGTGGCCCGCCGAGGCCTTCGCGGAAGTCTGCGACCGCCTGCAAGCCGAAGGCACTGCAAGCGTGCTGCTGGTGGCCGGTCCAGCCGAGCAGAAGATCGTGAACGCGATCCGCCAACACATGCGAACACCAGTCGCCTGCCTGCAGCATCCGCTCGAGGTGCCACAACTCGCCGCACTTTTCGCCAGCGTCGATTTGCTTTTGTGCCACGACAGCGGGCCGATGCATCTGGCCGCAGCCATGGGCACGCGCGTGGTGGCGCTCTACGGTTCGCAAAGTCTGGCCAACTGGCGGCCGATTGGTCCCCACCACACCGTGCTTCAGCCGCCGCTGCCCTGCGTGAATTGTGTTTCACCGGGACTCTGCCAGCCCGACGAGCCTTATTTCAACCACTGCGTGCGCAACATCACCGTGCCGGATGTGCTGGCGGCGCTGCGCGCGCAACTGCGCACGGCTCCGATTCAATAAAACTGCAGCCGCCCACCCTGCCATTTTTCATGCAGCGTGTGACCGTGCGCCCGCTGTTCACGCGTGCGCCAGGCCCGGAGGCGCAGCGCCATGAGACCGCGTTCCCAGCGCCGCCGCGCCCAGTTCAGCTTCCATTTTTTCCGGAAATAAGCGCGGTTTTCCGCCTCGTAGGATCCAGTGGCCGGCCCGCTGCGCAGCGCATTTTGCGTGGCCGACCCGAAGTGATGCAAAAAACAGGCACCGGTGGTGCCCAATACAAACCCCGCCCCGCGCGCGCGGCGAAAAAAATCCGCATCCTCAAATTGTCCGATGCGAAAGGCCTCGTCGAAGCCGCCGATGCGTGCAAAAACCTCGCGTCGCACGGCAAAGCAAACCCCGAGCGCAAAACCGCGCCGCATCACCGCCGCCATGCGGCTCGTGAATTGGCGCGCGTAATCCTCAAGATCGTAATTCTGCTCCCCCTCGCGCATCGCCGGGCTCACGAT
>DATHQS010000212.1:0-5910 GCA_035482455.1 Candidatus Acidiferrales bacterium
CACCTTGGTGCTCAATGGTGCCAACATCACCAACAAAACACTGACCCTCAACGGTCCCGGCGCGGGTCCGGGTTGGGGCTCGCTGGATGTCGAGTCCGGCACCAACAGCTGGGCCGGGCCGGTCATCCTGAATGCCGACAGCACCATCGACGTCTACATCGGGCTGTCCCAGTTGCACATCAATGGCCCGATCAGTGGCGCGGGCGGTTTTGAGCAGTTCGGCGCTCTCGCGAGCGCCGGCACGCTCTTCCTGGAAGGGCCGGCCGCCAACACCTACGCGGGCCAGACCACGGTGGATGTGCTCAGCACGCTGTCACTCAGCAAAGCGGCGTCGGTTCACTCCATACCGGGCAACAACTTGTCCGTGGCCGGCACGGTGCAATTGTTGAGCGACGACCAGGTGGCCGACGGCACGGAAGTGAACATCCAAAACACCGGCCAGGTGCTGCTGAATACGCACGCTTGTTACATGGACGGCCTCAGCGGCAGTGGCAAACTGGATTTGGGCACCGCATTTGCGGCGGTCGGCTGGGCTGGCGGCACTTCGGCTTTTAACGGGATCATCAGCGGCCCCGGGACGCTGTTCACCGGCGGATTCATCACCCTGAATGGCAACAACACCTACACGGGGCCGACTTACATCGATTACAACGAACTGGTCATCAACGGATCACAGCCGCAAAGCCAGGTTGTGGTCAACCCGACCTGCACCTTGGCCGGCACGGGCACGGTCAACATCGTCCAGGCGAACGGCATCTTGTCGCCGGGAAATCTCACCGGAATACTCAACAGCAGCAACGTGACTTTCAGCGCCACCGGGACATTTAAGGTCGAACTCAACGGGACCAATACCGGCGCGGGTTACAGCCAGTTGAATGTGACCGGGACGGTCGCCCTGGCCAGCGCGTCCCTGCAGGTTTTGGCGGGGACGGTGGGCGCGACGAACAATCATTATACCATCATCAACAATGATGTTGCGGATGCGGTCAGCGGCACGTTTGCCGGGCTGGCGGAAGGGGCCACGCTGGTGGCGAACGATGGCGCGCATTACACCATCAGCTATCACGGCGGCTCGGGGAACGATGTGGTGCTCACGCAAACCAGCCTGGCGTCGCAGCCGGCGATCACGGGCATCCAGAAACTCCCCGGCGGCGGCATGCAGCTGGGCGGCATCGGCATCTCCAACCTGACGTACACCGTGCAGGCCAACACCAATCTAATCACGGCGACCTGGGTCACCATCGGCACGGCGAGCGCCCCGGTCAACACCAACGTGTTCCAGTTCACCGACCCGCAGGCCACGAATTATCTCCAGCGGTTCTATCGTTTCTCCTGGCCTTGATCCGTTTGCAAAATCCAAGTTCCATGGATATTTCAAAGAACAGGCTTCAGGCGCGTAACTTGGTTTCGCCCAAAGCGTAAAATATTACAGCCACGGCCGCCATTTCTCGATGGTCGCTTCGAGCGCTTTGACTTCCTCCGGCCGCAGGTCGGCGAGCGGCGGGCGGACGGGGCCGCCGGCCATGCCGATCATGTCCATCATCGATTTCATCGCGGAGACCTCGTAGCCCTTCCGCTTCGCGCGCAGGGCGTAGAGCGGGATGACCAGTTCCTCCATCAGCTTGGTCAGCTCGGCGGAATGCCCGGCGGACGCCAGCTCGTGCAGGCGCAGGGACAGCTTCGGCGCGACGTTCGCGATGCTCGAGGTGTACGTGCGGATGCCCATCGAGTAATACGCGGGCACCATGTCATCGCCCGCGCCGCCGATCCAATGCAGGCGGTCACCCACGTGCTGGCGGATCATCTGGTAACGGCGGATGTCCGCCTGGCCGTCTTTCCACGCGATGAGATTGGGGATCGCCGCCGCCAGTTTTTCCACCAGCGCGGGCGAGGGCGCGAACCAGTCGCGGCTGTAGATCAGCAGGCCGAGCGGCGTCGCCTCCGCGATGCCGCGATAATAGGCGACGATGCCCTCGTCATCCTGGCTCGGATAATACGGGGGAAAGGCGAGGATGCCGCTGACGCCGGCCGCGGCGGCCGACTTCGCCAACTCGGCGGCGATGGGCGGATTGAAACCGGTGCCGGTCAGCACAGGCACCCGGCCGTTCACCTCTTCGAGCGTGGTCTTCACCACGGCGAGATGTTCCGCGGGCGAGAGGCAATGGATCTCGCCGGTGCCGGCGGGGGCCACCACGGCGCAGACGGGATGCTTCAGGAGCAGGCGCAGGTTTTTGCGCAGGCCGTCGAGGTCGAGCGACAGGTCCTTTTTAAAAGGCGTGCAGGGAAAGGAAATGACGCCGCCCAATTTTTTGCGAAGTTCGTTCGGTTGCATAATTGATGTGATTTTAATAAAGGATGCCCGCGGCCATATCAATCGGTTTGATGTTCTAATCTATTTTCCGGCGTAGGGCAGGTTTTCCAACCTGCCGGTTCTGGCGACTTTCCAGTCGCCAGTTCACCCCCCTTGTTGACCAGCCAGCATCCATCGCCTTCTGAATCCTGACTCCTGTTTTCATGATGGCCCGTGCGGCTCGCACAATTTTTTTAAAAAGTAGGTTGAAATCGGTTGAAATCGGTTGAAACGGGTTTAAACGGGTTTAAACCGGTTGAAAGCAGTTGAATCTGGGTTGCTGGCCCGTACCCGTACGCCAGATTGCCCGTTTGGCATCTGGCCTGTCGCGCCGTGGTCCCGCTCGGAGCGGGACGGATGGCAGTACGCTGGTACTTTTAAAAATTCTAGGGTCTGACAAAGCCTGACAAAGCCTGACGGACCTTGCACCCCAATCACTTGCCGCCCTGAACCCCGCTTGGCTCCGGCCTTGTTCTGGCTCCTGGCTCCTGATTCCTGAATTCTAATTTTCAGTTTCATCCCCCGACCGTATCACACCTCTTTGAAAGTTGAATTTCTCCCGGGAATGTAGAATGCAGATTTATGCCATTTATTTTCTTTTTTCGGGAGTGGGAAGGGGGTCCGGCCAAAAAAACTTCGGAAAAATCAAAATCGCCTTGTAAAGATTATGGGTAATGGGTGTTCTAAAAAATGAGCTGGAGGCCAAAGTTGCGGATTTGCAGGGAAATTGAATGATTTTTGAAAATCAAAAATTGAGTCGCGGATGGCTGGCTGCTAAGTCCCCGTACGCAAGCCCCCAGCTAAAAGTTAAACACTAAAAACTCAAACTTCCCGCCGCCCTCCTCCATCTTCCACCCTCTATTCTCGTTTTACCCCCGCCCCATTTCCACTCCGTTCCCCCCTCTGCGTCCTCCGCGCCTTTGCGCTTATTTTTAACTCCACAACCCCCCGCCGCCCTACCGCCAGCGGTGATACCGTGGCCCGTAATAAAATTCGAACCCCGGCCCGTAGTAGTACGGATACCCGTAGGGATAGGGATAAGGGCCATAATAGTAGTATCGCGGCGGGTCCGCCGGCACCCGCACCGGCACATTCTGGTTCATGTCGAAATAGATATGCTGCGGAATCAGGTCCTGCCGCGTGTCATCCCGGCCCGTCCCGAACACGCGGATTTGCTGGAACTGGTTCGTCGTCACCGGATACGCCCGCAGGATGTAATAATACGACCCGAAATCGTGGAACGTCCCGTTCCGGTTCCCGAAGATCTTCAGGTGCAACGGCGTGTTGCCCACCAGGTTCCCGTTCACCTCGATCTTGGCCCCCGGGTCGGAAGCCTCCACCAGCACATCATACGCGATGGTCCGGTGCGGCCCGCGTTCGACTCCCGGCGGCGGCGGACTGGCGCAACCCGCCACCAATAACACGACCGCTGCGCCGGCGGCCGGAAACAATTTCGTTTTCATGACACCTAAAACATCATCCCCCGGCGCAAATTTTCAACTGCGATTTTTCACCCGCAGGCCGGGTGGCTTGCCGTTGTCAAAAGTCCCGTAGGGACGACCGATAGTAGCCCGCCGTTTTAACGGCGGGCAAAGCAGCGCCCACAAAAAGCTTCCGCAGGTTATGGGCTGGCTGTCTGTTGAAGTTCAGGACATCCTAACGGACAGAAAAACAATTATGAGCAACGATGAGAACGGCCAGAGCGAGACTTCACCAAGTCCGAATTCAAGCTGCCGGGCGCCACTCATTCCGAACAAGGCGCGCAAGCGATTCACCATCCGCCTGGTCTGGTGCTTGTGTCTCGCTGTATCAATTGGCAGCGAATCGGTTCAAGCGACAGTCTTTTCCTGGTCGGGTGCGGGCGGAAATGTCAGCTGGACCACTGCGGCGAACTGGCATGGCAGCATTCCGACCAGCGGCGCCGATTTGGTGTTTCCCGCGTCTGTGCCAACCCTGGCGAACGTCAACGACCTTGCCGCCGGAACGGAATTCAATTCAATCACGATCTCGGGCAACGGCTATTCGTTGAGCGGTAACGCCATTGTGCTTGGGAATGCGGCCGGCTCGGGCAGCTTGACCCTGAACTCCGGATTGACCGGCAACATCGCGTTCAACATTCAACTGGGCGCGCCCGGCGCCGGACAACAATTTTTCATCGTGAACAGCGCGGCCAATCTCACCTTGAGCGGGCAATTGTCGGGCACAACCGGCGTGGAACTGACCAAGCAGGGAACCGGCACGCTTGTGCTCAGCGGCAACAACAGCGCTTTCACCGGGCCAATTTTCATCCCGGCCAGCAGCGGCATGCTCACCATTGCCAACGCCAACGCTTTGGGAGGCCTTTCTGCCGGAACCATTGTCGGCGCCAACTCACAACTTCAGGTCGCCACTGTCTCCGGCGCAATTCAGGAGGGCCTGGATCTGAACGGCTTTGGGGTTGCCAATGATGGCGCGCTGTTGAACCTTGCCGGCAACAACGTCTGGAGCGGCGGCATCACCCTGGACAGCGATTCAGCTATTGGCGCGTCGGCGGGCGCGTTGAATATCACCGGCCAGATCGGCGATCTCGGTTCCGGGCACAATCTCACCAAGCAAGGCGGCGGGGTCGTCCTTTTCAGCAACCCCAATGGCAACACGTATCGCGGTGTCACCGTGATCAACAACGGCACTTTGCTCGTCAATAACACGAACGGCTCCGCCACGGGGGCCAACGCCGTCACCGTCGCCAGCAGCATCGTCGGTCACGGCGTGCTGGGCGGCGCGGGAATCATTGGCGGCCCGGTCACCGTGCAAAGCGGCGCCATGATCGCTTCGCCCGTCAACTCCGGCACGCTGGCGTTCACCGGCGCGGTCACCAACAATGGCACCATCATCGCGAGCAATGGTTGTGTGATCGCGTTTTTCGGACCGGTTCTCAACAACGGCGTCATCACCACCAGCGGGGGCACGATCCGGTTTTATTCCACGCTCACCAATAACGGCACGATCCCGCCATACAGTATTCTGTCGTTGCCGGTGCGCGTGGGCAACGACGCGCAGGTCGCGTGGACGGGACTGGCCGGGAGCAACTATGTGCTGCAGGCGGCGACCAACCTTGGCAACGCCGGCGGCGCTTTTCACGACATCAGCCCCGTTATCACCGTGCAAGGCAGTGGCGAAGGTGTGACCAACTATCTCGATGCCGGCGCGTTCACGAATTCAACCATCCAATTCTATCGCGTGCGGTCATCGCCCTAGGGCGTTTGAAGAAAAATTGTAGCCGTTCGGAGCGAGGATTTTTTGAAGGCCGGTCCAGCTTGGACCCTGGGAAACGCCCCTAAAATTCCTGGGCGTTGTAAGCTAAGCGCGCAGTATCTGACCATCCTCCATCTTCCACCCTCGCTTGTTTCGCCCCATTCTGAATACCCCAACGGGGTTACATCATTCAGATGGTATGGGTATTGGCGGGTGAGCGAAAAGACGCTACACCAAAGGTTGTCTCGCAAACAAACCAAACACCAATACCCACCAAATGAAAACATCACAAACCATAGTCAAAGCCAAGCGGATTAAACTGGGGA
>DATHQS010000213.1:0-3238 GCA_035482455.1 Candidatus Acidiferrales bacterium
TTCTGCCTGCCAGAGGAAGACGTTCATCGCCACCCAGAACACCGCGATGCCAGCAAATGTCAGGCGGTTGGTCATGCATCAGGGCAGGTTCAGCGTCTGCCCGGCGCGCAGTTTCTTCGGCGTCACGGACGGGTTGGCCGATTCCAAGGCGGTGAGGCTCACCCCGTGTTTGCGCGCGATGCTGGCCAGCGTCTCGCCCGAGGCCACCACATGGGTGCGCGGATGCGCCGTGGTGGCGGCGGTCGTGGACGAACGGGTGGACGAGGTTCCGCGCGGCGTGGTCAAGGTCGCGGTCGATACGTCGTCTGGCGTCGGGCTGCCACCCGCGGTCGGCGCGGCGATGTTATTCTGCGGCGTGGAATTATTACGGGCCGCCGCCTGCAGGGTTGCGGCATAGGCGCTCCATTGTTTCACCGAGTCGTTCAAGCGGTCGACCTGCGCCGAGAGCAGCCGGTTGGTTTCCGTCAATTCCTCGATCTTCCGCATCGTCGCGGGCGCGGTCGGCATGGTCATGACATCCGCGACCAGTTGCTGCTTGCAGGCGGTGATGCGGCCGCGGACGACATCGGCATTTTCCGCATGGGTGTCCAGCCGCAGATATTCCTGGTAATGATAGATGGCCGCCGCCGGGTCGGGCCGTTTCGTATCGTAAATCTGTGCCAGCCGGTAATGCGCCTGGGACGAACGCGGGTTGATCTCCAAAGATTCCTGGAACGCCTCGATCGCCCCGTCATATTCGTAGCTGTTGAACCGGCTGTTCCCCAGCACAAAGTGCGGTTCCTTCTCCTCATCCTGCTGGATCGACTCCGAAGGCGAGCAACCGTTGACCGCGATGAGTAACATCGCTGCCCACGCGCCGGGAATCAATCTGCTCCAAAACGACATACCGCGAAACTAAACGAAATAATCCCCCCGTGCAATCGCCGTTGTCAAACCGGCCGGTCAGGACCGCCCAAAATCCGCGTAACGGCTTCGCCGGCGCGGCTTTGGGCCTCATTGACGCCGGCCGGCCCCTCCCCGAGGCCTCCAAATTTCCGCTTTTTTTAGACGTTGACATTTTGCCCTCATTCGCTAGATTCAGCGCCCTTTTACGCAATAAAAACATAATTTATGCCGAATACGAAGTCAGCCGAACGCCGCATGCGCAACAGCGCCCGCAAAAACCTGCACAACCGCAGCATCTCCTCCAATTTGCGCCGCGTGGAAAAAGAATTCCGTGCCGTCATCGCCGCTGGCAAAAAGGATGAGGCCGCCAAGCTCCTCCCCGGCGTCCACTCCGCCTACGACAAGGCCGTCAAGTCCGGCGTCGTCAAGCGCCCCACGGCCAACCGCAAGAAATCGCGCCTCTCGCTCACCCTGTCCACCAAGAAATAATTTCGACCACGAAAACAAAAAGCCGGAGCCTTTGGCTCCGGCTTTTTTGTTTTAAGGCGGCCTCCACCAGCCCACGGTTCACAAATCGTCCGCCGCCTCTGCCGTCGCGTGGCGTCTGAATTCATGGCTGTTTCAGCCGGAAGAAAATATTTCCCGCCGGTGACGCATTGGTCACGCTATTGTTGATGACCGGGCCGGGATAGTTGCCCCAAGTGCCCGTGACCAGGTTATCGTTGGTCTGAAGCGTCCAGCCGGTGGAGGGCGACGGCCACGAGATGATGACACTGTTGCCAGTGTTGGCGACTGATAATCTGGGGATTCCGGGGGCAAAAGCAACTCCACGAAACGCGGTATTGACCGAGGCCGTGGCCAGAATGGTGGCAGCAGTGGCGCTTGACCCTGTATCCGTGACGGTAATCAGCGTATTGCCGCTGGCCACATTTGCGGTGGTGGCATAAAGCATGGCATTTCCGTTTCTATCAACAATACCGGTCAGGCCGCGGCAGGGCGCGTTGGTCAAGATGTATTGTAGAGCCCAAACCAGGCCGTTAAACGTCCATTTCTCAATCCCGCCACCGCTGCCCACGGCGTTATCGTCAGCAACGTAGAGCGTGGATGAATCTTTAAACCAAAAATCTTCAGGCGAGGAGATTGAGAGGCCGGGCAGAATCGTCACGGTCGTGCCAGCAGTCGTCGGCACGCCGGCACCAACCGTGCTTACTCCCGTAAAACCGCTGCTGCCGGAGGACTCATAAAGCTGGTTGCCGAAGATGCCGCCGACACGAACATTGGCTGGCGTAGAACTTATTTGCGTTGAAAAAGTGGTTCCCAAAGTCGCATAACGGGTACCGCCACTGGTACCGGAACTGGTTCCACCAAGCCAGAAATTAGTGCCGTCGGTGGAGGCGACACTGCGCACATCGCTGCCGCCGTAGGCGTCAGTCAGCGCGGTTGTGGTATCTATTACACCATGAACATTGACCGCTGCCACCACACGGTTAACCGAGGCCGCCGCCGTGCCGGCAACCGAAGCGGTTCCCGGCGTCGCGGCATAACCGGCCAACGTTAGATGTTGGCCGTCGGTGGAAAGCTTCAGGAACCCTTCGGACACCGTACTGCCGGCGATGGTCAATGGCTTGCTGGCTCCAACTGCGGCGGTTGGCAGGGCAATCGTTTGCACGGGCGAGCCGGTCGGGGTGTATTCCTCCAAAAATACGGGTGTCGCGGCAGAACTCAACGCCGCCGAGCCGTCTCCGACTCGAACCACGACCAGATCCCCGCTCGTGAAACTTGAAGCCGTTGCCGCAATGACGCCCGGCAAGCTGAATGCCGAAACGGCAATCAAAAGTAAAATCGGTCTTTTATTGCAAGTCTTTGCCGGCGGACGGGCCGGCCGCATGTGCGTTTGGCCGTCCCTGATCCAAACCGCATGGGTCAGGTTCGTGGAAGCTTTCACAAGTTATTTCATTGTTTTCCCAGCCGTAACCGCCGCCGGGGATAATGTGAATGACTTTATATTTGCCAGCCGGATGAAATCACTTCCTGCCGCCGGGGTGATGATGGCGCTTGTGTTCATGCCATCATCGGAGTCAGCATTGGTATCCGATTCGGAATCGGGCGCCGGGAAACTGTGCAAGCTGGTGAAGGCCTGCGCCGACGCACGCATGGCCAGCAGCCCGAAGCAGGTCAGCATCAGAAATAGATTTGGAATGAAAGTTTTCATGGGAATTCCTTCGCCCCTTTCTGTGGACCTCTTTTACGCCTCATCAAAATTAATAGCAACCCAAAAATTCACAGGTTTCCAACATCCCCGTCTGCCAAGGTGGCCGTTCCGCTAGGACCTCCAAAACTCGAACGTCTTCCG
>DATHQS010000214.1:0-19364 GCA_035482455.1 Candidatus Acidiferrales bacterium
GTTCGACCGGTTGCGCGATGCGGCGGCGCAGGCGTTGCAGGCCAAGACGGAGATGGTGGAGGCGAACCTGCGGCTGGTCATCTCGATCGCAAAAAAATACACGAACCGCGGGCTGTCCTTCCTGGACCTGATCCAGGAAGGAAACATGGGGTTGATGAAGGCGGTGGAGAAGTTCGAATACCGGCGCGGTTATAAATTTTCGACCTATGCGACATGGTGGATCCGGCAGGCGATCACGCGGAGCATCGCAGACCAGGCACGGACGATCCGCATCCCGGTGCACATGATCGAGATCATCAACAAGCTGATGCGCGCGCAGAAGAAGCTGCTGCAAGAGCTCGGGCGCGAGGCCACGCCGGATGAGATCGCGGACGAACTGCAACTGCCGGCATCGCGCGTCTCGGCGATCCTGAAGATGGCGCAACAGCCGGTTTCCTTGCAATCGCCGGTGGGCGACGGGGATGAAGCGAGCTTTGGCGATTTCATCGAGGACAAGGCGGCGGAGAACCCGCTGGACCTGACGAGCTTCAGCCTGCTGAAAGACCGGCTGGGCGATGTGCTGTGCAGTTTGAACGAACGGGAGCGGCAGGTCTTGGAACTGCGCTTCGGCATCGGCGACGGCAACGCACGCACGCTGGAGGAAGTGGGCCAGCAGTTCCGGGTGACGCGCGAACGCATCCGGCAAATCGAGGCGAAGGCGCTGCGGAAGATGCGGCACCCGACGCGGCTGAAGCAGTTGCACGGGTTTTTGGAAGTGGAGAATGCGGACTAGTTGGGAAAAGCTCCAAGCGTCCAACATCCAAGCTCCAGAGAAACACCAAGCCTCAAACTCCACGGGGGCCCGTTTGGCGTGAAACGCGTTCGCGGCTGTTTTCAAAGACCCTTCAATTTCGCAGCAAATACGCATATTTTGACGTGCCTACCCTGCGCGAGGCAGTAAATTTCCACAACGTTTACGGGGCGATTATGATTTTTTAGGGATTTTTCCCGGCAGACCCCCTTCCCACTCGGGTTTTTTGCAGAAATATGGCAAAAATCTGCATTCTACATTCCCGGGAGAAATTCAACTTTTCGAGACCTGTGATACGGTCGGGGGATGAACGTAGTTGATAGTGGATGGTTGAGAGTTGAGAGCTGGGGAAGAGCGTCCGCCTACGCACCGCTACGGCGCGACGGAGCGGTAAACCGCACGCTCCAGACGCTTCGCGTGGGCACTACGCCGGGTGTCCGCGTTCATCAATGGAGATCCGAAGCCAGACTGGCAATCGCCCCAGCGACCGGGGTCATCGGTAAACATCAGCGAAATTCGGCAAACTTCGGTGAAAATCGCCAATCTCCAGTTTGTTTTGGGCGGGGCGATTCCCAAGCTTTCCCATGGTTTCACACACTTTTTAAAAAAATTAAAAAAACGGATGAAGCACAGATGATTTTGAATTCGCAAACTGCGGGAGTAGGCGTTCCGATGGCATGGGGCTGGCAAAACGAAGCCAAAACGAAGCCAAGGCGCGCAGTCGCACGGGCCATTAACGGGTTTATCAAATCCGTAAAATGCCTTGGTTTACGGGGCGATGCGGAGTTTTTGGCCCATTTGAGGCCCGGGGCCATGGGCCGGGTAAAATTACAGAACGAAGCCATCCGCCTTCGCCAAGGCTACGGCGCGACAGGCCGTGGGAATGGAGCGGGTGGCAAGCTCACACGACAAGCCAATCCGGCCAAATCCAAGTAAATCCAACCAAAAAATTGAGAGCATGAGAGCAAAGCTGATACATCGAGGACGAGGAGGATTTCCAGCAGATGCCATGTGCCATGGGGCGGGGTTTGGTGTTGTCAGGGCGGGCGTCTTGGGGGAACATAGGCTCCGCAATACGAGCAAGGGTATCCCCTGCTGTTCGTGTGCCGGGCCTATAGCTCAATGGTTAGAGCAGAGCACTCATAATGCTTTGGTTCTCGGTTCGAGTCCGAGTGGGCCCACCAATCTCAAATCCCCGGTTCCCCGCAGCCGGGACGGCCGCGTTTCACGCTGCTTTACCGCTTCAATTCAACTCGACGGGGACGTTCGTTTCGAGGTTCACCAAGGCGCTGACATCGAGGATGAGGCCGACGCGGCCATCGCCCAAGATAGCGGCCCCGGCGAGCATGCGGTTCTTGTGGACCATCATGTCGTTGAGGTTCTTGATGACGACTTCCTGCTTGTGCAGGAGCGCATCCACGAGCAGGCAGCGCAGTCCGGTGCCGGATTCGACAACAACGGCGATGCTTTCGGTGACGTCCGAGGTGCCGTCAGCCTGCCCAAAAGCGACGTTCAGACGGAGCAAGGGGATGAGGCGGCCACGGACATTCACCACCTCGGCCTTGTTCTGGATGCGGGAAACCATGCCGGGCTGGGGGCGGAAGGATTCGCGCACCGAGAGCGTGGGGATGACGTAGCGTTCCTCGCCGACGCGGACGATGAAACCATCGATGATGGCCAGCGTGAGCGGGAGGCTGAGCTTGAACAGGGTGCCCTGCCCCAGCTTGGAGGAGATCTCAACGCGGCCGCGCAGGCGTTCGATATTGCGGCGGACAACGTCCAGGCCGACACCGCGGCCGGAAAGGTCGGTGATCTTCTCGGCGGTGGAAAAGCCGGCGGCGAAAATGAACCGGAAGACTTCCTCGTCGCTCAACTGGTCGTCGGGGCTGGCGAGGCCGCGTTCGATGGCCTTTTTCAGGATGCGCTCGCGGCTCAGGCCGGCGCCGTCATCCTCGACCTCGACCACGATGTTGCCGCCCTGATGATAGGCGCGGAGATTGAGGATGCCCTGCGGGGATTTGCCGGCGGCGGCGCGTTTTTCCGAGGTCTCGATGCCGTGATCCATGGAGTTGCGGATCATGTGCAGGAGCGGGTCGTTCAATTCCTCGACCACGCCACGATCAAGCTCGGTGTCTTCGCCGGCGGTGACGAACTGGACCTTCTTGTTCTGCTTGGCGCCGACATCGCGGACGACACGGGACATCTTCTGGAAGACGCCGCGGATGGGCACCATGCGGAGGGACATGCTGACGCGCTGGAGTTCCTTGGTGATGCGGCCCAGCTGGGAGACATTGCGGACGAACTGCGGGTTGAGGCCGACGACCTCGCCAAGGTCCTGGCTGACGAGGGACTGGGCGATGACCATCTCGCCGACGAGGTCAAGGAGGCTGTCGAGCTTGGCGGTGTCCACCTTGACGATGGAATTTTGCGTGGCGGGCTGCTCGGCGGTTTCGGCGGGCGCGGGGGCGGCGGTAACCGGGGCAGCGGCCGCGACGGGCGCGGCGGCAGCGGCGGCGACGGCGGTATCCGCCGGGGAATCCACGGCGGCGACCGGGGCGGGCGCAGTGTGCTTGCCATCAATCACGTCCTGGACCTCGCATTTCAGCATGGCCGTGGCGATGGTGATGGGCTGCACGGGACGGGTGCCGGTGGCCTGGCCGTCGATCTCATCGAGAAATTTTTTCAGAGTGTCGCCGCCGCGCAAGATGAGCTCGATGACGGCACCATCGATGGCCAGCTTATGCTGCCGGGCCAGGTCAAGGAGCGATTCAAGAACATGGGCGAGCCGGTTGATGGGAATGAGGTTCAGGAAACCGGCGCCGCCCTTGAAGGTATGGAACGCGCGGAAAACGGTGTTGAGGGTCTCGGCGTCCGACGGCTGGTTCTCGAGGACGAGCACGCCCTGTTCGATGTTATCGAGGTGTTCGCGCGATTCGTTGATGAACTCGCGGAGCAGTTCGGCATCATCGGCAAGATTGAGAACGAGGGGATCTTCCTCGGCAAAAGGGCCGGCTGGCGCGGCGACCGCAGCCTCGACGGGGAGGCTGGCGACCGGCGCGACCGGCACGGCGGCAGCAGGAGCAGCGGACGCGCCTGCCAACGCCTGAACGCGCGCGAGCAAGTCGTTCAACCAGGCGATGTCGTCCGCCGCAAAAGGCTTGCCGGATTCGACAATGGTGACGAGGCGTTCCCAAGCATCGGCACAAATCTTTACGAGCGGTTGCAAGCCACCCTGTTTGACGGCCTGGTCGCGGAGATTGCCGACGATGTCGAGGATGGGGAATTGGCCCGAGGTATCCCCGGCGCGAGCGCTGGCGATCTCTGCCGACAACTGCGAGAGCAGCGCCGAGAACCGGTTGTTTTCACTCATAGTAAATGGTACCGCGGGTCAGCCGTTCCAAGGGTTGGCAGTCACCTCGACGAAGGGATGGATGGCGCCACTGCGAAAAGCGATGCGTTCAATGCCGCCACCACGCTCGATGGGCGTGGAGTAATCGTCGGTGACACCGACCTTGGGCGGCTCCAGTTTGCAGTCGAGGCCGGAGTCGCAGAGGTTGGACTTGAAATTGCCGGTCATGATGTTCAGCAGCTCGCCGATGGCGTCGCGGATCTCATCAGGGTTGTTCATCTCCTCGGGTTTGCAGCCGAAGATGCCGGCGGCGACGGTGCGGGAGGACTGGAGGGTCATGCGCAGGTAGACATGGCCGCTGACCTTGCCCGAAAAACCGATGGAGCCGCGCATGTGCTCGCCGTTCACACCGACGAGCTGGTGCGCGGGAAACTGTTCAAGCTTGAGGCCGAGCATGGTCTGAAAGGCTTTTTGCAAGGCGAGGGCGAGCGGTGTGCCCATGGCGAGGATGAGGGCGCCGCCCATGCCGTTACGCATGATGGCCTGCTCGACGGTGTCGATGGTGTATTCCGCCTCGCAGGTGGCGTGCGAATTGACGACGCGCAGGAGGCGCTTGGTCAGGACGGGATCGCTCTGGATGACCGCGGCGATCTCATCGAGGTCCGCATACTGCTGGGCGACGAGCTGGGTGAGCCGGGAGACGCTCTCGGGAACGGGCGCGAAGCCATATTGCTTGGCGAGTTCGTCGTATTGTTTGGTGTCAGCAGCCATGATACGTCAGGCGGGCTCGGGTTTCTTTTGCAGCGGAATGACCCGGCCGGCTTTCTCAATCAATTGATCGTCTTTAAAGGGTTTCACGAGGTAGTCGCGCACGCCGAGCTTGGCGATGTGCAGGACGTTTTCACGGCCGGACTCGGCGGTGAGCATGATGACAGGGATGGATTTCAGCGCCTCATCCTCCTTGAGCTTGGTGAGCATGGTGACGCCATCCATGACGGGCATGGTGACGTCGAGAATGATGAGGTCGGGCTTTTCGCGGGCGGCGGCGGCCAGGCCTTCCTCGCCATTGGCCGCCTCGACCATTTCGCATTCATAGGGCTTGAACGCCTTCCCCACGATCAACCGGATGGTGCGGCTGTCATCCACGCTTAATATCTTATGTGCCATAAAATGATTTTAATTGTTCAGTTCAACTTGATGTGGATCTCCACGACGACAAAATTTTGTTCATGTGCGAACACGAGGCATTCGCGGGCGACATCGGGCATCGGTTCGATGGCGAACGACACGCCGCGGATGATGGCGGGCGTGCTCATGGCACATTCCGCGCCGGAATCGCACAGCCAGGACTTCAAACCGCCGGTGACCATGTTCGTGGCCTCGCCGACGACATCGTTCACTTCATTTTCGTCAGAAATCTCCTCCGGCTTTAGGCCAAGCATGGCGGCGGCGACGATTTTGGCGAAGGGGGCGGACATATGGAGGTAAATCGCGCCAGTGACCTTTTCGCCGGCAAAGCCGACGGAGCCGGTGACGCGGCTGTCGAAGTGCGGCAGCGGCGTGGCCGGCCGGAGCGCGACCGGCATGGACAGCATCGTTTCGAACACGTCCACCAGGTGGCGCGTCATGAAATCACATACGTTCGGGAGCTGGAGGGTCTGGGTCATAGATTATTTTTATTTGGCGGCCACGGACTTGTCGGTTTTTGCGGGCGAACCTTCGCGCAGCGCGTGCAAAATGGCGTGCGGCATATGGTCGAGCGGCAGGACACGGTCCGCCACACCGAGTTCCACGGCGGCCCGGGGCATGCCGTAGACCACACAGGTCTGTTCGTTCTGGACCAAATTAACGCCCCCGGCGGCCTTGATCTGTTGCATGCCTTGCGCGCCATCCCGGCCCATGCCGGTAAGGAGCACGCCGACGGTGGAGGCCCCAGCACAACGCGCGGCGGAATTGAACAGCATGTCCACGGCCGGCCGCGTATGATGTATCGGCGGATCCTGGCGAAGCTGAACCCGATAATCATTATTTTCCCAGTTAACGACCATGTGGTAATCGCCCGGGGCGATGAGCGCGGTGCCAGGGCGGACTTCATCGCCATGAGCAGCCTCGCGCACCTCGAGGGCGCAGACTTCATTCAAGCGCTCGGCAAAAGTTTTGGAGAACACCGGCGGGATATGTTGCACGATCAAGATTCCCGGCAGGCCGGCGGGCAGGCGCGTGAGCACGTCCTTGATGGCTTCCGTGCCGCCAGTGGAGGCGCCCATGACGATCAATTGGCGCGGCTGGTAATGAGCCCCGCCATCACCATGGGCGACGGGCGCGGACTTAAGGCCAGCGGGACGGAGATTGCTGAGCCGGGCGCGCATGGCGCCCTTGACGCGGCGGGCGAGTTGATCGCGCAAGTCACCGAGATTCCAGGCGGACTGCGGCTTGGCGAGAACATCTACGGCACCGAACTCCATGGCATCCAGGGCGGCGCGAGAGCCCGCCTGTGTCAGGGAACTGATGATGATAATGGGCATCGGGCGGTGCTGCTGCAGGATGCGGAGGAACGTCAACCCATCCATGCGCGGCATCTCGATATCCAGCGTCATGACATCGGGGTTCAACTCGAGGATCTTGTCCCGGGCCACAAACGGGTCGCACGCGGTGCCGACAACCTCGATCTCGGGGTCCAAAGACAACGACTCGGTGATCATCCGGCGCACGACGGCCGAATCATCCACCACCAGAACACGAATTTTTTTGGCAATACTCATGACATGCTCATAAATTGGTCCACCTTGTCGAACGAGGCGCGGACTTCCGCGACCAAGTTTTCAAGCCGGTCCTCACGGATCTCCAGCACGGCGATGGCGCGGGGATTGACGCGCACGGCGAAGCCGTCCCAACCGGGGGCGGAGCCGGCGAGGTGCGCCAGACAATTCGCCAGATGTGTCACCACGGAGAGCTGGGGAACCGGTTCGAACAGGGGGTTATGATGATTGACCGTGGCCTCAATAATTTTTTCCGGCAAGTTCCAGGTCCGCAAGAGATATGCGCCGACCTCGCCGTGGTCGGTTCCCAGGACGATTTTCTCCGCCTCGCTGCGGGAAATCTTTTGATTCCCGATGAGCTGGCGGATGGCCACCTGCAAATCCGGTGTAAGCGCCTGGCTCATGACGAGCTTGCCGATGTCATGGAGGAGGCCAACGGTAAAGGCCACGGGCTTTTCGACGTTCATCCCGGTGGCCTCGATCGCGATGATCTCGGCAGCCGACGCGGTGATGAGCGAATGGCGCCAGAGTTCGCTGGCCTCGACGGCGTAACCGGGCAGCGGCACGATCATGGCGCTGCCAAAGGCGAGCGTGAGGACGATATGCAGAATCTGCTGGTGGCCCAGAATCATGACGGCCTGATCGACGGAGGCGACCGGTTCATCAAGGCCAAAATAGGGCGAATTGCAGGCGCGCAACAACTTTGCGGTGAGGATGTTGTCGCATTTTATGGCGTTGACGACCTCATCATTGTCAGCCTCGGGCTGATCGAGGAGGTTGACGAGTTTGAGCGCGGCCTGCGAAACCGGCGGCAGGTTTTTGACGCGGTCAACCAGCTGTTGCGCTGGCGAGGGTGGATGGGCAGTGGCAGTCATGTGATTTTAGAGCGAATAGAGGTCGGACCCGGGGGACTTGACGGTGGTATTGCCATTGGCGAGATCCAGCCGCACGGTGCGGGAGGCCATGCCGCCGGTATCATTGCCATGGATGTTCAAGCCCTGCTGGGCGAGAAGTTTTTTAAAAGCTTCAATATTGCGAATGCCGATGTTGAAAATCCCCTGGGCATCCAGCAATTGCGAGCCACCGGCAACCTTGACGATAAGCCGGGTCCGGTCCGCACCGAGATTGTAGGCGGCGTGGAACAGGCGGGGTACGCCGGTATCGACAAACATATACGGCATCTCGGCCGCCTTTACGTGATCAATGTTCGAAGCGGGCAGCATGAGGTGCAGCAAGCCGCCGACTTTCTTCAGCGGATCGTAGATGGTGACACCGAGACAGGAACCGAGGGAGTAGGTGACGATTTCCGCGCTGGCATCGTTGCTCACCGCCATGTCGGCCACGCCCACCACGAGAGTTTTGCGTGGCGGCGGGATGACCCATCTGCTTGTCGGTGGCATAAGTTAAATCAATTGCACTGCCCAGGCAGCCGGGCGTTGACCGTGGCAGATGCTGGATTTCGCCGTTCATGGAACATTTTTAATGTCGCGGAACACGGCGCCCGCTCGAGCGCACCCCGTCCAGCCAGTTTCGTCTGCCTGGCCACCGCTGTTATCGGCAAGGAAGGACGTGGCTTGAGGAAAGTTTTGCCACCTAAAAACATTTGCCGGCAAAGCTCAAGTTGCGGCCACTTTTTGCCGACAGGAGTACGGGACGAATTGTCCCTTCGCGAACCATCTGAAATGAGCGCCATTTTGAACGAGTCCAAGCCGGCAGACGCAGCAGAAACCGCCCCGGCACCCTCACGCCCGGCCGGCAAGCCGCGGGGGGCCGAGCAGGAATTATTCTGGCAAAACCGTGAACTGACGGCTTTTCACCGTATTTCGGAGGTGATGTTATCCGACGGATCCGAGCAGTCGGTCTTCGACACGATTGCCCGCGAGACGAGCGGCATGACGGACTTCCCCATGGTGTCCATCGAGCTGTGCGATTTCAACCGGGCGGTGATGATCTACCGCGGTGCCCACGGCATCCCGTTGCATGAGATGCCATCGCCCTTCGAGGTGCCGATGGATGTGACACTGTCGGGCCAGGTCGCGCACACCGGCGAGACTTTGGTTGAATACAATGTCGCCGGCCGCCGCGAATATGCCGCGCCCATCCTGCGCATCCTGGGCGTGCAGACCTTTGTCTGCGTGCCGATCAAATCGGACGGAAAAATCATCGGGACGCTTTCGTTGGCCCACCATGAACAGATCGAAGTCGAGCCACGCGTGGTGAAGGCGGCGACGGGACTGGCGAATTACCTGGCGACCCAGTTCGACCGGTTGCTGGCCAGAGAGGCGGCGCGGCGGAGCGAGGCGGAACTGTCCATCGTTTACGACCGCGTGCCGAACGTGCTGTGCCTGTTCGACGAGGATCTGCAGATCGTCCGCGCCAACCATGCGGCCATCGAGTTCGCGAGTTTGGGCAAGGAAATCAGCTCCCCATTGCGGCTGGGAGAATTTTTCCGGTGCAAAAATCATTCAACCGAAACGGGCACCGGCTGCGGCCAGCCGGCCTCGTGCCTGGGCTGCAATCTGCGGCGCGTGCTCATGGAGACGCTGACGACCGGCAAGAGCATGAAGCAGGTCAGGATGACAAAAACTTTGACGCGCAACGGCCAACCGGCGCAGGTGGTGCTGCTGGTTTCGACGGAACGCATCCAGTTCCACAGCACCGTGCGCGTGCTCATGTGCCTGGAGGACATCACCAAGAATGTCCGCGCCGACGAACAAATCCGTTCACAAGCGGCGCTGCTCGACATCACGCAGGATGCCATTTTCGTCCGCGACTTCTCCGACCGGGTGATCTATTGGAACGCCGGTGCGCAGCGGCTTTATGGCTGGACGCCCGCCGAGGCGCAGCGCAGCACCAGCACGGAACTGCTGGCCAACAGCGACCCGTCCGAAACCACCCGCGCGCTCCAGGCGGTCATGCACGCGGGGGAATGGACGGGCGAGATGAAACAAAAATCCAGGGACGGACGGGATCTCATCATCCAGAGCCGCTGGACCCTGATGCGGGAACGCGACGGCCGGCCAAAAGCCATTCTGATCGTCAATGCGGACGTCACGGAGAAAAAGCAACTGGAGTCACAACTGCTCCGCGGGCAACGGCTCGAAAGCATCGGCACACTGGCGAGCGGACTGGCGCACGACTTGAACAACGTGCTCGCACCCATCATGATGGCCGTACAGTTCATCAAGGATAACGCCGAGGACGAGGGCATGAAGGCGTGTTTCCAGACACTGGAGACGTGTTCACGGCGCGGTGCGGATATCATCCGCCAGGTGCTGATGTTCGCGCGCGGTGTCGAAGGCCAGCGGATTTTGATCAACCCGAAACATCTCATCCAGGAAATGCAACGCATCGCGCGGGAAACGTTCCCCCGCTCCATTGAAGTCAACACCACCATCGCCAAGCAGACGTGCATCCTGCTGGGTGACGCGACGCAGATCCAACAGGTCATCATGAACCTCTGCGTGAACGCACGCGACGCGATGCCGAATGGCGGCACGCTGACCATCGGGTTGAGCCGGACGGAACTGGATGCGACCGGTGCAAAAATACATCCGAAGGCCAAGCCGGGAAGTTACGTCGTCATTTCTGTTTCCGACACGGGCACGGGGATTCCGACGGAACTGCTCGACAAGATTTTTGATCCATTTTTTACCACCAAACCACTGGGCCAGGGCACGGGGTTGGGCCTGCCAACGGTGCTGGGCATCACGGAAAACCATGGTGGCTTCGTACACCTGCAAAGCCAGCCAGGCTGCGGCACGACTTTCCGGATCCACATCCCTGCCGCGCCAGGCGAAAACGAATCCGGCGAGAGGAACAACCAGCCCGGGGAAAACGTCAAGGGCAATGACGAGCTGATCCTGGTGGTGGATGATGAACCGGCCGTACGGCGGCTCGCGAGCGCCATCTTGAACCGGAACGGCTACCGCACCCTCACCGCCGCCGAGGGGCGCGAAGGGGCAGCCATGTTCGCCAAGCACCGCAACGAAATCCGGCTGGTGGTCAGCGATGTGATGATGCCGCAAATGGACGGGCCGGCAATGTTGCGTGAATTGAAGCTCATCCAGCCCGGCGTGAAAAGCATTGTCATCACCGGCTTGGGCGAGGAAAACCGCATCGCGGAGGCGAAGGCGGCGGGCGCAGACGTGGTGATGCAAAAGCCGTTCACGGCGGACGAACTGCTCAAGGATGTGAGACTGCTCCTGTCACAAGCCCCGGTCGCATCATGAAAACGGCCATGCTTTTCAGACCAAAATCGCGGGGAACAACCGCCGCACCTGCGGCGGGAGCGACGCTCGGCAACGAGGACTTTCAATTCTTGCGCGAGCTGATCTATGAGCGCAGCCGGATCAACCTGGGGCCGGAAAAGCGCGTGCTGATCACGTCCCGGCTGGCCAAGCGGCTGCGGGAATTGAACCTGGAATGCTATTCCGAATACTGCGCCCTGCTCCGTTCGCCCGCAGGCGAACAGGAGCTGACTTTTCTCATCGACCGCATCTCGACGAACCACACGCACTTTTTTCGCGAGCAGAAGCATTTTGAATTTCTGGAGAAAAAATTCCTGCCGGCCTGGCGGGCGAAACAGACGGCGCGCGGCGCGCCGTTGCGCGTGTGGAGCGCGGCGAGTTCCACCGGCGAGGAGCCTTATACCATCGCCATCCACCTGGCGGAACATCTGGCCGCAGCGGAAGAAGGCGCGTGGCAGATCGAGGCGACGGACATCTCGACGCGCGTGTTGGGAATTGCGCGGCAGGGAGTCTATGAAGTGGAGCGGCTGGCGGGCGTGAGCCCGGAACAGGTACGCCGGTATTTTCAGAAGGGTGTGGGCGAACGTGAAGGCCAGTTTCGCGTGAAGGCGGATTTACGGGAGCGCGTGCGCTTTCATCACCTGAACCTGCTGCAACCGCCCTACCCGTTCAAGGAACCGTTCCATCTGATTTTTTGCCGCAATGTGATGATTTATTTTGACCGGCCGACGCAGGAGGCGCTGGTATCACAACTGACCGACTGCCTGGTGCCGGGGGGCCATCTGCTGGTGGGCCATTCGGAAAGCCTGGGCAACATCAAGCATTCTCTAAAATTGGTACAGCCAGCGGTTTATCTTAAACCCGGTGCCTAAAACTTTTAAGCCTTCGCCGCCGCCGATACCCGCGAGGCTGAAATCTCGCTGGAAGCCGGCTTCAGAGATTTTTAAGGATTTCCCTTAATTCACAGGGCTTTTCGCCGATTAGTCCTCGTGGCTGCTGAACCAATCAATTGGAAACCTCCCGGTGCGAGCCGAGTGACCGGGAAATACCTGACCTTCAACCTGCAGGCCGAGTCCTACGGCATCGACGTGTTGAAGGTCCGCGAAATCATCCGCGTCACCGCCATCACCGCCGTCCCCCAGATGCCCGCCCACATCCGCGGCGTCATCAACCTCCGCGGCAAAATCATCCCCGTCATGGACCTCCGCGTCCGCTTCGGCTTCGCCGCCACCAACGCCGACCAGAACTGCATCGTCGTCGTCCAGGTCAAGCTCCCCGACGGCAAGAACACCCAGATGGGCCTCATCGTCGACGGCGTCGAGGAGGTCATCAACATCGCCGAGGCCGACATCGAGGAAACCCCCAACTTCGGCGGCCAGACCGCCACCGACTACCTCATCGGCATCGCCAAGGTCAAGGGCATCGTCAAATCCCTCCTCAATATCGACGAAGTCGTCGGCACACAGAGCATTGGCAGTATCACGGCTTCGGCCGAAGGCGCCATGGCCGCTTAAATTTTCAAACCGAACCAACCAACACACCCAAAACCAAAACTAGAAAACGACATGAAGAAGACCGTATTAATCTTGAGCACACTGCTGGCAATCCTGCCATTGGCCGCCATACGCGCAACCGCCCAGTCTGCCGATGTCCTCGCCGACAAACTGGTCGAGAAAGGCATCCTCACGGCGGATGAAGCCAAGCAATTGAAAGCTGAAAGCGCGAAGGCATCCGCCGCCAGCATCGACAATGCATTGAGCGCCAAGATGGGCACGCCGGACTGGATCACAGGCTACAAGTTGAGCGGTGATTTTCGCGGACGGTTCGATGACATCATAAGCGACAACAAGAATCTGGTTGACCGCGACCGGCTGCGCTATCGCCTGCGCGTGGGTTTGACCGTTAACATGAAAGACGACCTGCAGGCGGGCTTCCGCCTGATGAGCGGCGACGCCCCGGCGGCGACCGGCTTTGGCGGCGCCCCCCTGTCCGGTAACTCGACGATGCAGGACAACGGCACCAAAAAATTCATCTACATCGACCAGGCTTACGGCAAGTGGTCGCCGATCAACAACGACACATGGCTGGTGACCGGAACGTTTGGCAAGATGGACGAGCCATTCCTGCTTTCGCCGATGGTGTTCGACCAGGACCTGACGCCGGAAGGCGGCGCGTTGCAGGCGACCTACAAGATCAACGACCGTCATTCCCTCGCATTCAACGGCGCAGCCTTTGCACTGGATGAAGAATCCGGGTCGACCCGCGACCCGTTCCTTCTCGGCGCGCAGGTGCTGTGGAATGCCAAGTGGACCCCGAAGCTGGCCAGCTCGGTGGGCATCGCCTATTTTGACATCACCAGCAAAGAAAACCTGCTCTCCAGCGGTAGCACGAATAACACCGTCACCTACGTCAACCAGGGGAACACGCGCACCGGCACCGCCGGCATGGTGCTCGCCCATTTTTACAACCCGTTTGTCGTCAGCGGCAACGTAACCTATACGCTCGACAAATTCCCGCTGTACAAGGGCGCGTTCCCCATCAAGCTCGCGGGCGAGTTCATGGAAAACCCCGCGGTCACCAAGGAGAATTCCGGCTACTGGGGAGGCATCACGTTCGGCAAGGCGGTCAAAAAAGGTTCCTGGGACATCTCCTACCGTTACCAAGTATTGGAAGCCGACGCATGGTATGACCAGTTGGTGGATGACGACAACCTCGGATATTACCAAGCGGCCGCGTTCACCGGGCAGAAGGCGGGCGTCTTTGGCGGCACGAATGTCAAAGGCCACCTGATCAAGGTGAATTATGCGGTCACCGATGCGCTGACCTTGTCGCTTACCTGCTATTTGAACAACCTCATCAACCCCAGCCCGGCCAACTCCCAGAGCGACGTGACGCGCGTCATGGCCGACGTCATGTGGAAGTTTTAACAGCGTAAAATGGAAACTTGATCCATCCCAACTGAAATCAAAAACATCATGAAAAATCTGTTTAACATTAAGAATCATCTCGCGGTCATCTCGTACGGCGTATTTGCCGCCACGTTGCTGTGCGGTGCCACGCTCAAAGCCGATGTGAATGCACGCGGCTCGGACTCCACAATGCACGTGCTGAAAGCGCTGGCGGCGGCCTACGAAGCCGACACCGGCAAGAAAATCGCCCTGCAGGGCGGCGGCTCCGGCGCCGGCACAAAATCACTCGAGGCCGGCGAAGTCACGCTGGCGTTTCTCTCGCGCGAATTGAATGACGCCGAAAAGGCCGCCGGGCTCGTCGGCAAGGAATATGCCCACGATGGCGTGGCCATCATCGTTCACAAGGACAACCCGACGGCAAACGTCACACTGGCCGAGTTGAAGGATCTGTTCACCGGCAAGACCACCACGTGGTCCGACGGGAAGCCGGTGGTGCCGTTCAACCGTAACGCCGATTCCGGCACCCGCGAGGTGTTTCAAGGCGTCGTCTTGGGCAAGGACACGTTCAGCGCAACCGCCGCCGTGAAACATGACGGCGTGCTGGTCAGTTCCGTCAGCAAAATCCCCACCGCTGTGGCTTACGCCTCGCTGGCTGAAGCGGATGAAACCCTGGTGAAAATCGTGACCGTAAACGGCATCAAGCCGAGCGCGGCGACCTTGAAAGACAAGACGTATCCCATCGGCCGCATACCCACGCTGGCCACCAAAGGCGAGCCGGCCGGCGACGAAAAAGCGTTCATTGATTATGTGCTGAGTGCCAAAGGCCAAGCCGTGGTCGCCAAAGAAGGTCTCGTCCCGATCCAGTAAGTTCGAAGGCACCGGCCTTGGACGGAAAGACCATACATGAATATCACCAAAAAAATCTGGATCGGCTTTGGCATCCTCATCGCCATGATGATCGCCGGATCAGGAGTGGGCTACTTCAAATCCAAGAATGCCGACGCGGAAAGCCACCATCTGGTGGAAGTGAACCTGGCGGAACATGACGCGGCGCAAAATGCACAGGACGCCATGCGCGAGGCCTGTATCCAGGAACAATTATTCATCCTGTCCAAAGATAGCAACGCAATCCCCAGTTTTCAGGCCGCGATGGACGCCGTGAAAAAACATCTGGACGAACTGGGGAAAGTTTCACCGAGCGCAGAACGCCGCGCCGAGGCGGTCAAGGCAGCAACCGCGGCGGATGCCTGCCTGGGTTCATTTCAAAAGCTGGTCACGCTCAAAATCCGCCGGGGATTGACGCAGTCCGAAGGGCTGGAGGGCGAGATGCGCGAGGCCGTGCATCAGGTGGAAACCAAGGTGCAAAACCAGGGGCTGGCAGAACTGACGGTGAACTTGCTGATGTGCCGCCGCCACGAAAAAGATTATCTCCTGCGCGGCGATCCGGCGTATCTCGACCAGATCCAGCAATGCATCAAGGATTTTTCCGCGCAGATGAAACAATTCTCGCTCGCGGACAACCTGCAAAAGGAAATCATGGGTTCATGGGACAATTATTTCAAGGCGATGCAGGCGCTCGTGGAAGGGGACCAAGGCATCAAACAGGAGCAGGCTACTTTCATGGCGGCGTCCCAATCGATTCAGGACCAGGTCACGACCATTGAGACCGCGGCCTCCGCCGATTTGGACGCATCCAACCGGTCGGTCTTGCTGGACTTGACTCTGGGCAAGCGGGCGAATCTTTATGGCATCCTGATCAGCGGCGTGGTGGGAATCATCATCGCCTTCTGGGTGGCACGCAGCCTGGGTGTCATAACCCGCACAATCTTCAACGCGGTCACCGCCATCAGCAACGGAACAAATCAAACGGCAGAATCCTCCCAGCAGGTCACGTCCGCCAGCCACACCTTGGCGGAAGGTGCCAGCGAACAAGCCGCCTCCATCGAGGAAACCAGCGCGTCGTTGGAAGAAATGGCGTCCATGACCAAGCGCAACGCAAGCAACGCCGAAAAAGCGAATGAACTGGCAAAACAGACCCGCTCCGCCGCCGACAAGGGCGCGGAAGACATGCAGGCCATGTCCACCGCGATGGAAACGATCAAGAAATCGAGCGATGACATCGCCAAAATCATCCGGACGATCGATGAGATCGCCTTCCAGACGAACATCCTCGCATTGAACGCGGCCGTCGAAGCCGCCCGCGCCGGGGAAGCCGGCATGGGTTTTGCCGTCGTCGCTGATGAAGTCCGCAACCTCGCCCAGCGCAGCGCGCAGGCGGCGAAGGAAACCGCGGCCAAGATTGAAGGCGCAATCGTCAACACCTCACGCGGCGTGGAACTGAGCCAGAAGGTAGCCACGACCCTGAATGACATAGTGGGCAAGGCACGGGAGATGGACGATCTCGCAGCGGAAGTGGCCGGCGCATCCCGCGAACAGACGCAGGGCATCACGCAAATCAACACCGCCGTCAGCCAGATGGACAAGGTCACGCAATCCAACGCCGCCAGCGCCGAGGAAAGCGCCGCCGCCGCCCAGGAATTGAACAACCAGGCGCAGGGCATCAAAGACGCGGTACAGGAACTTTTGAAACTGGTTGGTGGGAATGACAAGGCGTCCGCCGCTGAAAAAGAGTCGCAGGTATTTGGACCGGCAAAAAAGTCCGTGGCCCCGAAAAAAATCCAACACAACGGAAACGGCGATCATGTTTCAAGGAAAACCACCGGTGCAAACCGCACCAGCGAGATTCCGCTCGAAGATGCCTTCAAGAATTTCTGAAGAATCAGCCCTTCAGGGTTCCCGCCGTTACGCCGAAAAGCTTATCAGCGGACAAAGGTTCAATGCGTCCGTTGTCCGACATGAAAACAACCAAAACCAACATGAAATCGAACTGGAAACTAATCGCCGCCACCGCCTGCCTGCTGGCAGGGTTTTGCCTGCCGACGCCGGCCGCCGATGCGCCCAATGCCGCAGTACAGGCAAAGATCGACGCTAAATTGAAGGAAATCTCTGTCTGGGCGGCCGACCCGACAATCGTGAGCGCAGTGAAGGCGCATAACACCAGCGTGCCAGCGGATCAATCGGCCATGACCCAAGACGCTTGGAAGGCGCTTTCGGTGATGGATCCGTTTGTCCGCGGTTTCACCAAAAATGACGCCGCACAATTTCTGAAGGGCAAAAAGGGCGAAGTCGTCTCCGAGGCGTTCATCTCCGGCGCGGACGGCTTAAAAGTGGCCTTTCTTTCCAAGCCCACCAACTGGTCGCACAAGGGCAAAGCCAAGCACGACGACGCGATGGCCGGAAAGAACTGGCAGGGACCGGTGGAGTTGGACGAGTCCACAGGCTTGCAGCAGGTTCAGGTTTCCGTGCCGGTGATGGATGAAGGCAAAGCCATCGGCTCGCTGGTCGTGGGCCTGAGTCTTTCCAAATTGGAATGATACAGACGGTTGATGGCGGCCGGAACCCTATGAAACAATTCAACATATTGCGCCGGTTGATGGCGCTGCTGGCGGCGTTTGGCGTGACATCCGTGCTGATGGTCGTCGTCTTTGTAATGCTGCTGCACGGCTCCATCGACAGTTCCGCCACCGTGGCCCGGGACACTGCGGGCAAGTTAAGCGGCAACTACCGCCTGCTGGAATCGTTGGGCCGGGCTCACAACGATGTGCAAAAACTCATCCAAGTGAAAGACCCGGATGAGATCGAAGCCATGCTCAAGGTGTTGGAACAGCACCAGCAAACCGCCCGTGATCTCATCGCCCGGGCGGATGGATCTGCCGCGTTGAAACCAAAATTCGAGGCCTTCATCACGGCAGACAAACAGGTGGTGGACCAGGTGCTGCATGGCAATGTCGCCTTTGCCTATGAACAGTTTTTCGGGACGGCCGCCGCCCGGCAGGAAGAATTGCTGGCGGCCCTGGCGCAGAACAATGAGGCCGTGGTCTCGTCCACGGCCGTTTCGCTGGCGCTGCACCGCACCAATGCCAGCAAAGCCATGGTCTGGCAGATCGGCATCCTGTCGGCGTTGCTCGCCGGTCTGCTGGCATTCGGCTGGCGGCTGAAAAACCACGTCGTGTTCGAACTATCGCGCATAGCCGCGAATGTCGCCGAGGCGACCGACCGGCTGTTCAGCGCCGGCAGCCAAGTCTCCGTATCCAGCCAGAGCCTGGCGGAAGGATCAAGCTCACAGGCGGCCTCTATCGAAGAGACCAGCGCATCACTCGAAGAGATGTCGAGCATGACCAAGCGGAACTCCGAGAACGCGCAAAAGGCCAACGAAGTCGCCCGGCAAACCCGTTCGTCAGCGGACCGGGGAGCGGCAGACATGCAGGCCATGTCCGCTGCCATGGTGGCCATCAAGAATTCCAGCGGAGACATCGCCAAGATCATCAAGACCATTGATGAGATCGCCTTCCAAACCAACATCCTCGCGTTGAACGCGGCCGTCGAGGCTGCCCGCGCGGGGGAAGCCGGCATGGGCTTTGCCGTCGTTGCGGATGAGGTTCGCAACCTGGCGCAACGCAGCGCACAGGCCGCCAAAGAGACCGCCGCCAAGATCGAAGGCGCCATCAACAACACCGCCCGCGGGGTGGAATTGAGCGGCAAGGTGGCCACGACCTTGAACGACATCGTGGCCAAGGCGCGGGACATGGACGAACTGGCCACACAACTGGCCGGGGCCTCACGCGAGCAAACGCAGGGCATCACACAGATCAACATCGCCATGGGCGAAGTGGACAAGGTAACGCAAAACAACGCCGCGTATGCCGAGGAATCGGCCTCCGTGGTACGCGAGCTTAACGCCCAAGTGGTAACCATGAAGTCATCCGTGGCGGAATTGTTGCAATTGGTCGGCGCCGGGGCGGCTGAAGCGCCAGCGGCGGGTTACGACGAAAATGAACAGTCAGAACGAGCCGCCTCCCCTGCTGCAACCGGTGCGAAAGCGTTTGCCGCCATACACCCGAACAGCCATGCGCCGGCAACCAAAACGGCAAATGGAGCCGGCCGTAATGATGAGATTCCGCTGGAGAGCGCCTTCCAGGATTTTTGACCTCCGTTCCCGACAGGCCAAACCAATTCAGCTCAAGTTTTTCCACCACCCGCCGATACCAAACAGATGGCAAATGAAACTATCCAGCGGAAACCTCCCGGTGCGAGCCGAGTGGCGGGCAAGTATCTGACCTTCAACCTGCAGGCCGAGTCCTACGGCATCGACGTGTTGAAGGTCCGCGAAATCATCCGCGTCACCGCCATCACCGCCGTCCCCCAGATGCCCGCCCACATCCGCGGCGTCATCAACCTCCGCGGCAA
>DATHQS010000215.1:0-6160 GCA_035482455.1 Candidatus Acidiferrales bacterium
TATCCCGGCGTCAATGTCGTCTATTACGGCAATCAGCAACGGCTGGAATACGATTTCGACCTCGCCGCCGGTGTGGCCCCGGAAACCATCGCCATCCGCTTCGACGGCGCGGAAAAGATATCCGTCAACCCTGCGGGCGAACTCGTCATCCAGCTTGATGGCGGACAGATTATCCAGCACACACCGGTGGCGTATCAGGTCGTTTCCGGGGAACAGCAGGCCGTGCAAGCCGGCTACAAGCTGCTGGACGCGCACACCGTGACTTTTGCGGTGGCCGGCTTCAACCGCGCGCTGCCGCTGGTCATCGACCCGGTCCTGGGTTATTCAGCTTTCTTCGGCGGGAACAATGGCGACAAGGCCTGGGCCATCGCCGTGGATACCAACAACAATTCCATCTTCATCGCTGGCCAGACATTCTCCACCCAGGTTTCCAACAATATCCCGTTCACCAAAAACGGCATTTATACCAACTTCCACGGAGGCGCCATTCTCGGCGAAGCCTTCGTCGCCAAGTTTGACAGCACCGGCACCAACCTGCTTTTCGCCACCTATCTGGGTGGCAATGGTGATAACGCCGCCTATTGCCTCGCGGTAGATTCCCAGGGGCAGGCCTACGTGGCCGGCACCACCGATGCCACCAATTTTCCGGTCACCAACTCGTTGAGCTACCAGAATTACCGTGGCACCAACATTCACGGTGTCTTCAATTCCATCTACCAGGTCTATCCTTCGGATGCCTTCGTGACGAAACTGTCGGCGGACGGCTCGGCGCTGGTATATTCCACCTACCTCGGCGGGAGCAGCTGGGATTATGCGTACGGCATCACCGTTGATGAGAATGACAATGCCTACGTCACGGGCAGCACGTTCTCCAGCAACTTCCCCGTAACCCTCGGCACGGCCGTCCAGACCAACCTGGCCTGCACCAATAATTTCTACGTCAATTTCAATGCGTTCGTGGCCGTGATCGCCTCCAACGGAACCGCCTTGAATTACTCCACCTACCTTGGCGGCACCAACCAGGATGTGGGCAACGCCATCGCCTACAACAATGGCCGGGTTTTCGTCGCCGGTTCCACCACGTCCACGAATTTCCCGTGGATAAACGGTCTTCAGGGTTCCACAAATCTGAACGGCTTTACCAACCGCTCGCCGGGCTCGGATGCCTTCGTGAGCATGTTCAAAGTCTCCGGTCTCAGCCTGACCTTGCAATACTCCACCTTCCTTGGCAGTTCAAACGATGACATCGCCACCGGCATCGCCGGGGACGGTCTCGGCAACGCCTATGTCGTCGGCTGGACCACCTCGACAAATTTCCCCAACTCGTCCAACGGGGTGACGCTAAGTTCCTTTGTGGTGACCAATACCACCGGTTTCGTCTTCGCCACCAATCCGTTCGTGACCAAGATCGCCTGGGATGGCATCAAGGCCTCGAACGCCTTTTCGCGCGTGTTCGGCGGCCTCGGCGTGGATGTGGCGAACGGCGTGTGCCTCGACACCAACGGAAATGTTTTCGTGGTCGGCTCGGCGTCATCCACCAACATCCCGGTCACCAAGACCGGCATTTTTGGCTCGCTCAAATCGACCAATACCGGTGCGAGCGATGTGTTCGTGACGGTGTTCAAGCCGGATTTTAGCAGCCTGTTGTACTCGGCTTACCTGGGTGGCAAGCAGGATGATTTTGGCTTTGGCATCGCCTTGGACACGGATGGCAACGCCTGGGTCACCGGCCAGACGCTCTCGACCAACTTTCCGGCCATCGGCACCTTGTCCACCAATCTCTCGGCCCTGCATCGCAAAATGGTCGGCACCAACGATGCCTTCCTGACGAAAATTGTCACCATCGGTTCCGAGCCGGTTTTGAGCGCCGCCCGTTCCGGCACCAATGTCCTGGTCTTCTGGCCGGCGTCTGGCGATGTCAATCTCACGCCGGCGTTCCTCGGCCTGGAGACCGCCACGAATCTGCTCATGAGGAACGTGTTCACCAACAAAACCCTCACCACCACGAACATCGGCACCAACTTCATTTTCACCACCAACTGGGTCGTGGTCACCAACCCCGTGCCGTCGCTGATCAACAGCAATTTCACCTATATTTTCCTCGACCCCACGAACGCGGTGCGGTTTTACCGGTTCCATCCGTTTTGAACGCGCATTTTCTGCTGGTGTCCAAAAAAAAATATGATTTCCTTTTCGCCCATGAAAAATTTACGTTTGCTCATTGTCGCCGCCGCCCTGTTCGCGGTCGCCGCCTCCGCCTCCGCCCAGTCCAAGTTCGCCAGCGTGGACATGAAGAAGATCTTTAACGGCTACTACAAGACCAAGATGGCCCAGGCCGCGATGGACAAGGAGCGCACCGACCTGACCAAGGAGATCAAGGACATGTCCGACGCCCTGACCAAGGCCCGCGCGGATTACAAGTCGATGCTCGACCAGGCCAACGACCAGGCCATCTCCGCCGACGAACGCGACAAGCGCAAGGCTTCCGCCGGCGAGAAGGCCAAGGATGTCAACAGCCGCCAGATCGCCATCGAGCAGTATTCCCGCCAGGCCGAGGCGCAGCTCAATGATAAAAGCCAGCGCATGATCTCCAACCTCGTCGGCGAGATCCAGAAGGCCGTGGCCGACAAGGCCAAGGCCGGCGGTTACACCATGGTGGTGAACTCCGCCAACAACGAGGCCTTCGTCTACGTGGCCACGGAAACCGACCTCAGCACCGCCGTCCTCGACCAGTTGAACGCGGGCGCGCCGATCGATGTGGTCCGGCCGGGTGGCAATATGCTGAATCCCGGCACGAACACCCCGTAAGCACCCGTTTTTAGCAAAATTCCTGCTTGCTACGAGGCATGCGGACGCGTATAGTTCGCGCTCTTTTGCTATTGAATTAAATTTTATGCGACGTCCAAAAGGCATCAAAACCAAGAAATCCGCAGCCAAGCGGTTCAAAATCACCGCCACGGGCAAGGTCCTGCGCAGACGCGCCGGTCGCCGCCATCTGGCCCAGACCAAAAACGCCAAGCGCCTCCGCCGTCTCGGCAAGGCCGCCGTCGTCGACAAGACGGACGCCTACCGCATCACCCAGAGCATGCCGTTCAGCCACCGCGGCTGATATTTTCACCGAACTAAACTTTTAACACCGAACTAAAATGCGCGTCACCAACTCCCCCGCTTCCCGCAAACGCCGTGGAAGGATGCTTACAGCTGCGAAAGGCTTCCGCCTCAAGCGCTCCAAACTTTACCGCTACGCCTCCGATGCCGTCGACCACGGCCGGGTGTATGCCTACCGCGATCGTAAGACCAAAAAGCGCAATTACCGCTACCTCTGGCAGATCCGCATCAATGCCGCCGTCCGTGACCTCGGCCTGACCTACAGCCGCTTCATGGAAGGCCTCAAGGCCGCCAAGGTCGGACTCGACCGCAAGGTCCTCTCCGACCTCGCCGCGACCGACACCGCCGCGTTCACCGAACTCGTGAACGTCGCCAAGGCCGCGTTGAAGAACAAGCCTGCCGCCACCTTGGCCAAGGCCTGATCTAAAAGATCAAATATCTCGAGACGGGCGACCAGTGATGGTCGCCCGTTTTTCTTTTCTATGTCCGGCCGCGAAGTTATCTTGGCCGCCGCATGAACCTGGAGCATTGGACGGCCGTTGACCGCTACATCACCGACTCGCTGGTGACGCCCGACCGGGCTTTGGAAGCCGCGCTTCAAGCCAGCACCGCCGCCGGTTTGCCGCCCATCAATGTCGCTCCCAACCAGGGCAAGTTCTTGCAACTGCTGGCGAAAATGCAAGGCGCACGGAACATCCTGGAGATCGGGACGCTGGGCGGTTACAGCACCATCTGGCTCGCCCGCGCCCTGCCCGCAGACGGACGGCTGGTCACCTTGGAGGCGGAAGCGCTGCATGCGAAGGTCGCCCGGGAAAACATCGCCCGGGCCGGCCTGGAAAAAATCGTGGAAGTCCGCCTGGGACCGGCGCTCGAAACCTTGAAACACCTCGTGGCGGAAAAGGCCGGGCCGTTCGATTTCATCTTCATAGATGCGGACAAGGAAAGTTACCCGGATTATTTTGCATGGTCGCTCAAACTTTCCCGGCGCGGCACCTGCATCATCGCGGACAACGTTGTCCGTAATGGCGCGGTGATTGATCCGGCGCACGAAGATCCGCGCGTACGGGCCGTGCGGCGGTTTAACGAACTGCTTGCCGCCGAGCCGCGCGTCAGCGCCACCACCCTCCAGACTGTCGGCAGCAAAGGGTATGATGGGTTCACGCTTGCGCTGGTGACCGGCGATTTGTGATCGCTTTGAGCCAACCATCATGAATTGGCTTTCGGCTTCGCCCGCTTCCGCATAAACTTTTACCTTATCGTATGGCATTTCTCGACGACATCGAACCGCTGAAACAGACCGCGCTCACGGACCTCAAATCCGCCGCCGACCTCGCCGCCCTGGAACAGACCAAGGGCGCGTGGATCGGGCCCAACGGCAAATTCACCGCCCTGATGAAGCAGCTCGGCACCCTGTCAAAGGAAGAAAAACCCGCTGCCGGCAAGCTCATCAACGCCGCCAAGGTGGAGTTGGAAGCCGCCCTCGCTGCGCGCCGCGAGGAGCTGGAGATGAAGGCTGCGCTGCCCAAGGAGCCCACTGATTTCACCCTGCCCGGCCGCCGCCGCGCCCTCGGCAAATTGCATCCGCTCACGCAGGTGACCGATGACATCGTCCGCGCCTTCCGCAAGATCGGCTTTGCCGTCGCGGACGGGCCGGAGATCGAGGATGAGTATCACTGCTTCGACGCGCTCAACACTCCCGCTGACCATCCGGCGCGTGACAGCCAAGACACGTTTTATCTTAATCCCCAGACGCCAGACGCCAGACCCTATCTCCTCCGAACTCACACCAGTTCGGTGCAGATCCGCGTGATGGAAAAGCAACCGCCCCCGGTGCGCATCATCGTCCCCGGCCGCGTTTATCGTCGCGACAACGCCGACGCCACGCACAATCCCACCTTCCACCAGATCGAGGGCCTGTACGTGGATAAGAATGTCACTGTGAGCGACCTCAAGGGCACCGTGGAATTCGTCTTCCGCGAACTCATGGGCAGCGACGTGAAAATCCGGTTCCGTCCGCACTATTTCAGCTACACCGAGCCGAGCTACGAGATCGATTTCACCAACGCCCTCGTGAAAAAGATGGGCAAAGACTGGCTGGAGATCGCCGGCTGCGGCATGGTGCATCCGCAAGTGTTCGAGACCGTCGGCTACGACCCTGCCGTGTGGACCGGCTGGGCCTTCGGCTTCGGCATCGAACGCATCGCCATGCTCCGGTATGGCATCAATGACATCCGGCTGTTTTATGAAAATGATGCGCGGTTTTTGAGGCAGTTTTAATGTCACTGAAAATTTACATAGAAACCACGATCCCGAGTTTCTATTTTGAAACCCGGCGAAATGCCGAATGTGTTTCACGCCGAAACTGGACACGGCGTTGGTGGGATGATCATCGGCATGAGCATACCCTGGCCACCAGCCTTGCCGTACGGGATGAATTGAGCGATCCAACATATCCTGAAGCAAAACGCCGCAATGCGCTGGCTTTGCTGGATGAATTGCCAGTGCTAGACCTCGATGTCCGCATTGATGAAATCGTCCAGACCTACATTCAGAACCTGCTCATGCCGCACCAACCGACCGCCGACGCCGTCCATCTTGCGCTTGCCTCGTTTCATGGCTGCGACGTGCTGCTGACTTGGAATTGTGTTCATCTAGCCAATCCCAACAAATTCAGGCATATTGAAAAGGTGAATAAACGGCTGGGACTGGCCGTGCCAGCGGTCATCACGCCGCTCGAAATGTTGGGAGATCAGATATGAAAACACATACAGACGAAGCCGTGGCCGAAGTGCGTGCCGCCCGCAAATCATTGTGTGACCGATTTGGCAATGACCCGCGCCGTCTGCTCGCACACCTGCGTGCCGGGCAACGCAACTATCATGGTCGGATCATCAAAAACTGGTCGGAGCTTGAACCGGTTTCCGCCTTGCGTGAAACGCCGCCGGCAAAAAAGAGGAAATAACCATGCTCCGCTACGGTATCAATGATATCCGGCTGTTCTACGAGAAAGATGCGCGGTTTTTAAGGCAGTTTTAATGGCGAAGGAAATTGA
>DATHQS010000216.1:0-28888 GCA_035482455.1 Candidatus Acidiferrales bacterium
GCTTGGCACACGATCACCATAATCGTCGGCATACATCTGCCATGCCAACATTAATTCCCGGTTGTTGTTCAAACATGATATTCCCTGTGCCTTTTGCTTGGCTTTGGCCAGCGCCGGCAACAACATGGCCGCCAATATTGCAATGATGGCTATCACCACCAGCAATTCGATCAATGTAAATGCCGATTTGGCGTAATTTCTGTTCAATTTCATTTTTGTCAAGTTGTGCCGCCGCTAAAACAATTCGTCTTGGCGGCGACAACTGTTGTTTCTAGTTTCTCTACTTGCTGTTTCGGTCTCGCCGTCACGCCGCCTGCTGCCGGCACACAAAGATTACCACCCCAGACCTGCCTTGGTTCAAGGCAGGCGCATTTGCCGGGCGCGGTGCGGAAATCATTCCGGCGCGGAACTCCATTGCCGGCTGTTAAATACCGGCGTGCAGATGGCCGCATTTGCCTGATAACCATTGTCCATGGTGCCGCTGAAATTTCCGTAGAACTGTCCCCAAGTAAGCATACTGGGCAGCGTGCGGGCAGAATGGCCATCCACATAAATGACATTCACCCCGTTATTATGCTTGGCATAGGCGGTCACCAGTCGATGACCTTTACCACCATTACCAGCTGGAGGGTCTTGGTTGGCAGACCCGGCCCACAAACCATCCAGCCACGCTCCATCAGCGCTAAAATCTCCGGCGTCGGCATTGCCCGGGATGTTTGAACCGCTGGAATCCGTGCTCATCACCAAATCCGATGGCCTGACCGCCCTGGAAGCTTTAAAGGGTTGAATTTGTGCAGGTGCACCAGGAACCGGAACGCCAAAAACGCCAACCAAATTAAAATTATAAGAAAGGAAACCGGTTATGCTGGGATCAAAATTTCCGGGTTCAGACGTATATGTCAGACCGCGCTTCCGCTTGGGACATACCCACACCAGATTGTTGGGCAATTGAGTCACCAGCATGGGGGCTGGAGTGTTTGCCGTCTTTCCGTCAGATCGAAACCATTCCCCACCGCAAGGCAGTCCATGTGAATTACTGTAATTCCCGCCTTCCCATTGGTTGTCAATCGTCACCGGAAAAGTATCTTGATTATCTCCCGCATACATGGTCACGGCGAGTCCAATTTGTTTTGTGTTGCTCAAGCAGCCTATGGCTAGCGCCCGATCCTTTGCCCTGCTCAACGCCGGGAGCAGCATGGCCGCCAGAATGGCAATGATGGCGATGACCACCAGCAATTCTATTAATGTGAATCCACGACCAAATCCCGGTTTGGCACCTTCGTTTCTGGCCCTGGTTTTCATCTTTGTTATTTATTTGTTTAAATTTGATTTGGCGGGAGCGGTTGCCTGAACCACTCCCGCCAACAAACCTCCACAACTTAATTCTGCTTTGTCATGCTCAGAACGGCCGGTGCAACCGGAAGAACGTCGCCGGATTCGTCGGCGTGATGGTGATGCTGGTGTTGGTGATGCTGGCGCTGCCGGCAACGTCAAACCACGCATTGGTGCTGGCCACCAGGCCAACGCTCAAGGCGTTGGTCTGGCTTTGCAATACCCAGCCCTGGTTCGTGGGCCATCCCAGCGTCAGCGTGTTGCCCGATACACTGAACTGGATCGGTCCCGCGAGCGGATTGGTTGTGATCGGCGGCACCACCTGGATGCTACCCGTACCGGTGATGTAGAGCGGGTCGGTGCTGTTATTGTAGATGCCTGCGGGTTTGCTAACTCCGCCCACGATGAGAGCAGCCACAATGTTTGTCTCTCCATTTGGGAAGTTCAGAGTCAGAAGCCCGTTAGCGCCAAGCATGGCGTTGGTTGTGACCGTGACGGTCGAATTGTTCGCAATGGTCGGGAAGTTGATAACCAATGTGCCGTTGCTGATGGTTGTATCACCAGTGTAACTGTTGGTGGACAGGTTCAACAAACCTAGCCCGGTCTTCACCAGTGACCCGCTGCCAGTAAGATTGGTGATCGCGATGATGGTCAGCGACGCGGCTGAATCGGGAACATCAAACACACAACTTGTCCCGGTGAGGGTCACGGTGTCGTTAACGGTTAGAGTGGCAGCGCTGCCAGCAAGGCTATTACGCAAGACGCCGTTGTTATTGGCGAGCTCACCCACCGTTTCATCATTGCCGTTCAAGTCTAGCGAACCACCCGCGCTGAGGGTCACAGGGAGGTTGTCGGCAATTTGATCGCCGTCGCTTCCGGTGATGATGGCCAGCGCATTCGATTGGACAACGAAGCCTAAATTGTTAACAACCTCACCGCTGCTCTTGTCCAACATAACCGTGCCCGCATCAACGCTCAGATCCATTTTTTGGCCTCCGGATCCAAAACCGCCAATATCCCAAGTGCCTTGTCCGGTTTTGTGAGCAACATTATTTCCGACAAAAATGTCGCCTGTGGTGATCAGCTTGTTGCTGACAACATTCACAAAAATAGGTAGTCCAATACTGGCTTGAATTGCCGCGGAACCAAAGGTCAAGTTGTTTGAGGTTCCAAGGTAGCTGAAGTTTCCCGTCCAGTCATATCCTATTGCATTTATTGCCATATCTGAACCGCTGACGTTGTCAATTGAACCTCCGCCGATTGCGAATCTGCCACTGCCACAGAAAGAACCATCCCCGCCAACGTTCAACGGACCGGAGATAAGGGCAAACCCGCCGCTATAGCTGCTGCCACTGTTATTCAGCGTCAATGTGCCGTTGCCCTGCTTGGTCACCTTGAAGTTGCCTCCATTGTCACCAATGGCACCGTCCACTTCAAGGGTGTTGGAAACGACCGTCAGAACCACGTTGGCACTCTGGAGCGTGATCGCGCCGGGACCAGTATTGTAGTTGGTTGATCCCACAAACGTCCAGTCATCGTTCCAGTATTGCGCTATGGGCGTGAGCAACGTGACCGCATGGCCGCTGGTGTTGTCAATTTTTGAACCAAAATCATTGGTCAGCGGGCCGGTGCCGATGGCAGAATTCAGAGAGCCGTCGCCACCATAGTTGATGTTCAACTGGCCTGCGGCAACCAATGTGCCGCCGCTATAGGTGTTGGTTCCAGCCATCGTCAACGTGCCGGAAGAAGCCATGTTCAGCAGAGCAGTCCCGGCAATGGTGCCACTGCCTGCCAACGTATATGCATTCGTCGTGCTAACTTTAATCGCCCCCGGAGTGACGGTGCCGTTGTTCGTTACAGTAATCGAGAACGACCCGTTCGTCCAACTGTCGTCAAATTGCACATTAGCCCCATCTGCATACTGAACCGGACTGCCCGATTGCCTCCAATTGAATGAAGTAAAGTTCCAAGCTCCGCTGTTAGTTGACCAGACCACAGGCGGATTAAAAATCGAATTTGTCACAACCAAATAAATGATTTTGGCCGTGGCGCTGTTGCTGATATAACCAGATACACTCCCCGGCAGGGTCGGTATCGTCGGCATATTGCCGGGATTGTTGACAGTGCCGCCGTATTGGATCAGCGGGTAACGTCCTTTGGGAATCAAGCTGCCCTCAACCGTGAACGAAGGTGTGCCGTTGAAATTCAGATTTCCGCTGACTTCAATTGGAGCCGTGGTGCTGCTGGGAACAGCCCCGTTGTTGTAATTAAAGTCCCCCGTCACGGTGCCGGTGCCATAGGTCAGGTCGCCATTATTCGTCCAATATTGCCCCGTGTTTTGAATGAGGACTGATTCGATGGGCGAGCCGCCAGCCGAGCCATCCACAATATTCGGTCCGGAAGCGGTCGGCAGCGTGCTGGTTGCAATTTGCAGAGTGCCATTGCTGACCACGGTGCTGCCGGCAAAATTGTTCACACCGCTCAAATTGAGCGCACCGCTGCCAGTTTTGGTGAATCCACCCGGCCCCGTCAGCGCACCGGACAGGCCAATGCTATGAGGGGTTCCCGAACCGTTATCACACTCAAACGTAATATTGCCGTTGGCGGTATCAAGATCTAACGGAAAGACAGTGCTCCAATTTCCCAAGGCTCCCACGATACCGCCGGAGAGCTGGATGTAGATGGTGTTGGGGAAGCTCACGCCACGAGTGATGCCATTGGCACCAATAAACAGACTGCCACCGGAGTTGGTTATCGCCGCCGTGCTGGAGATATAACTGCTGGTGGCGGTCGGGTTTCCAATCTCAATCCCACCCCAATCGTTGATCACACCGCCTGTCTGGATGATAATTGCAGTTGCTCCACTCGCACCACCGCCAGCCATCATTTGAATGTCATCCCTGTTAGCAGTGGCAGAACTCGATCCACCGATGTTGAAAGTGCCGCCATTGACGATAAGCGTGCCGTGATCGGTTGCGTTGTTATCATTGTTGGGAAGCGCAATGAGAGAGTTGGCATTCCCGTTATCGGAAGTCCAAAAGTTGACCGTGCCTCCGTTCAGGATGAACGACCCAGTGTCGCCAGCGCGACCAATAGTGATCTTATTGCCACTGTCGTTAAACGTTCCGCTATTCATTGTGAAGCTGCCGGGGGCTGTGGCGGGGGTGCCAAAATAGGATGGACCAGTGTTATGGGCAATCAACAGGTTTTGATTATAAGTCCATGTGCCACTGCCGTTGTAGACGACCGGGCCGTGAATGACCATCTGATTTGCTGAGAAAGTCGCGCCCGTGATAATGATGGTGCCAGGACCAAACATGAAAGCGTTAATATTGTTTGCTAAAGCCGACCCAGTAAGATTCAGAGTTGCACCAGCGCCCGCTCCAAAACACACACCCGATTGGAGGCCTGCTTGCCCCGCAGTGGGAAGGTTGTAATCTGCCGTCTTGCCAGCGGCAACAAACACCCCCCCAGGCACGGTGCCACCCGAGGCGTTGTTAAAATAAATTCCCGCACCCGAGGAATTTGTCAAATTGTAACCCGTGTTGTTGAAGATAATGTTGGTCACCGCCACTTGTGCATCAACGTTGATGCCATAGGTTCCGTCGGGCTGATCCGAACCATTGCCAAAGACGGCACCCGTGGTGGCCACAGTGGTGCTTGTTTGCGGCCAAACCACATCGGCACTGCCGTTCCACCAGTTGGCCGTAGTGTTATCCCAAATACCCGATCCTGTGCCGGCGTTGGCGGTGCCGGCGTCCCACTTCAAATCCGTCGCGAAAGCGCTGGCGGTGAAGAAGCCCAGCGCGACCACGGCCAGCCAGCGGCGAATGAACGTGACGGGTGAGTTTTTTGGGCGTTGGCGTATCCATGACAAGAATACGCGGCCACTGACGGATGGTTTGTTCATATTTATGGGAGGTTTTGGTTCCGATGTTTTTAGGGTGATTGGGATTTAACTTGAGCGGTTTTGGTTTGTTATGCCGGTTCTGTTGAAACGATCAGTTCCAAAGACGTCCGCCGAATATTCCGCCGCAGATGACCTCAAACATCTACTTTGGCGGCAGGCTTGGAACGTGCATCATAATTCGTGGTCGCATTGGTTTTTACTACAGTAGGTGAGCCTGAATCATCATCCCATACCCTAAATGGGTGATTTTTGCCCGGGCCGGTTTTGCGGGGCGGAAGCGGAAATAAACGAGGCAAATGCCAGCCACCAGCCGGGTCGTTGAGTCCTTTCACGAAAGCCCCCAGCCAACTTATACGCCGACGAGCTAGTCATATCAAAGCATAGACCGATGAACAACTATCATCTAGTCTGGTTTTTGATCCGCACGTTGCCGGATCACATTTGCCAATACTGCCCAGACCGGTTCGTTTGCTACATACCACTCCGGTTCGCACCCGCAGACCATCAGCGCGTAATCACCCATGGGGCGTCCGCGAAAACAGTCTCCGCCGTGGTGCCGCCGGCCAATTCGATCCGACCTTTGCCGGAGGAAATGCGGCTGCCCTTAACCGTGACCTGGCTGGATGCGCCAAGCCAGATGGTCGCCGGGCCGGTTGTTTGGACCGTGTTGTCCAGAAAGCGGATGGCGCGCGCGCTGCGCGCCCACAAGAGCGGAGCGCTGCCGTCCCAGTTGCTGAAGGTGTTGCCGGTAATGACGACATTCTCCATGATGGGATTTTTCACCGACGCCTCGGACTGTTCCGGCTTCAAAAATACTCCGCCGCTGCAGCCGGAAAAAAAATTGCGGCGGATGGTCAGGTCTTTGACCGCACCTTGCTGGCCGTAGCTGTCGCCGGTGTTGCAAAAAATTGCCGGCGACCCGGTGTTCTTAAAAGTGTTGTCCTCGACCACGGTTTTGCGCCACGACGAAAGCAATGCGCCGCGCGTCGGTGTCCGGGCGAAATAGCATCCCCGGATGAGCACTTCGGGCATGCGCGAGACGTTCTCCGCAGCTTCCTTGACGCAATCTTCCGGCACATCACCGTCGAGCACCACGCGCATGGTCATCCGGTCCAGCAGTTCGGCGGAAACCACTTTGCAGGATTCGCCGAAGGGCTGGAGGGTCGCGCGGCGCAGCAACTGCACTTTGTCGCCGGGAAACAGCATGTCAAATCCGCACTGCTCCCATTGAATGTAGCGCAGCAGCACCTGGTTGGGCTTTTCGCGCTTGGTGACGACAAGCTGGTTGCCATAGATATTAACATAGTCGTCTTCCAGACCGACGATGCGGCAATCTTCAATGCGAACATGGCCCGAACAGTTGGCGAGATGAATCCCGTCGGCGAATCCGGCACAGGTGCGTCCCGAACCAGCGCGCGGCTCGCCCCGCAACCGGACAAACGTCAGGTTCTCCGAGACTGTGCCATTGACCAGAAACGTGTCCCAGAAATGACATGTTACGTCCTGCACCAGCACGTTCTTGCTGTAACGAAACACCAAATTATCCTGTTTCCGCAAGCCGCTCCGGCCCCAGGCCACCAGGCCGGGTTTGGCATCGGGTATCCCGGCGTATTGCAGCCGCACCAGATTCGGCCCGATTTCCACGGCCTTTTCCTCGCTTAACTGATTCCAACTGCCCCGGACGCGGTCGGTGGCGGGATCATACCAGTAAGAGACATCGGAGCGGTAAGGGTTGGCAAATCCCGATTTCAAATGAGCCGAGCCAAACTGCATGTCGTGCGTGCCGGCATCCAACTCGTTGGACGGCCCGACCCACCAGAGATGATTGTCGCGGATCACATATTTCGAGTCGGGGTGAATCTCCACGTCCATCGTGTTTCCGTTGACGGCCTTGACGGTCATTTCCGAAACCGACGGACGGCTAAAATCAGTGGTAAAATCACGAAGCACGACATCCTCACACTTGTCCACCAGCACCGGCGTCATCCGGGAATGGAAAATAAACTCCGACCCGCCTCCATCCACTGTCACGTGCTTCATGCCCAACAACGCGAATCCGGGAATGATGTCCCACTGCTGATGAACGCCCGTGATGGGACAACGGACTTTCCCGGCGTCTTTGGCCCAAAAATCGTAGGTCCCCTTTGGAAACCGAATGACCACCGGCCGGCCGTTGAGCGCCCTCGCCTGGGCGATGGCCGCCTTGACCGCCGGCACAACATCCTGCCCGGAATCCGGGCGGCCGCCAAACTGCGTAATGTCGAGCACGAACGCCGGCGGCGACGTGGTTGAAACGCAGCCAAAACCGGCCAGCAGGGCAACCGCAACCATCGGGATGAAAACGAGGTGGAAAATATTTCTCATGGAAATACCAGTGTGTTTTGCCTGGGTAGTAATTAAGGGCAACGTTGCACAATGCCTTCCGGAAATCGAGACGAATTATTAGGTCAACTGGAATTGCACATTTAGATTCTGGCCCGCGACCAGCGCAGGCATTTTTTGATTTTCTTCCTGCTCCGCAAATTCGCAAGTCTTAATTGACCATGCCGGGCAGGAAGTCGTTGGCCGGATTGATTGGCTCCAATGTCTTGTTTGCCGTTTTTGGAGGGAATAATCATTTTATTCATGTTGATTTTGCTAATATGTTAATTACCAATTTGAAGATGTGTGACTGGGTTTGTAGCCGTATCAATATGGAATATGGCATTTCCGATCCTGCACCTTGGAAATTATTTTCATGCTGTATTTCACAAGCCTAGTCTAGTTCCAAAGTAAGATGTCATCCCCGAAAATGGGGAATCAACAAGGCAGGAATTGAAATCCCTCGCTCTGCAAAAGCATATTAAAATCCATCAACACTATGTTGAAACCTTGTTTTGCGGACACCAAAACGGATACCAAAAGTGTTAGAAACAGTATAGTTTGGTAGTGCCTGATTATGCTTTAATAGCCAATAAAAACGGGCATATTTGAACCACGAACGAGAGCGTAATTGGCCAAATCCGACAACTGGCTCCACTTTCCCGTCATCAGCGGCTCGCACAGTTTCAGTCAGGGAGCCATTTATAGATCATCGCGGTGGCCGCATCATCGCCAGCTTGCTCCGCGTCAGGACCCGCAATGTTTGTCGCCGCGATCACGGCAAAGTTTTTTCCCGGGGCCAGCCACATCACGACATACCACATCGTATTGGAGCCGTCCTGCTTCAGGGCTGTACCACCCGCCCAGCCGCGCCGCAACACCAACCAGCCGCATGCATATCTGTCCCACACGCTTTCCATCTTGGCACCCGCCGGCAACGCGTGAAGCCTTGCCAGAGTTTCCGGCTTGATCAATCCATTGGTGGATCCTTGCAGATGCAACATGGCGAAGCGCGCCAGATCGTCCAGCGAACAATGCACCCGGCCGGCCGGAGCGATGGCTGGCGGATTATCTGCCTGGATCGGTTGCATCACGCCCGAGTTAAGCGTATGCCCCCAGGGCTCATCAACGGTACCGGTTGTTCCCGGTGGACCGAAGCCGGCGGAATCCATATGCAGCGGTTTGAAAAGTTTTTCCATCATCAGAGTTTCAAACTGCTGACCGGTGATCCGTTCCAGCATCGCCCCGATGACAGCGTAACCTTGGTTGGAATAGATCATCTTGGCGCCCGGTGCGGCTGCCGGTGGCGCCGCCAGCACGGCTTCAATAAATTCACGGCGCTGCTCCGTCGGCGTGCCTTTTTCTTCCCAGGCTTTCTTCCACGCGGCAGCCGGCGGCTCGCTGGGAACGCCACCGCGATGATGGAGCAATTGCTCCACGGTCACCGCCTCATACTGCTGGTCTATTTTACCTTTCAACTCAGGAAACACATCGGCAATGGTGGTATCCCAACGAAGTTTGCCTTCCTCGATCAACATGGCCGTGAGCGTTGCCGTCATGGGCTTGGTGCACGAACCGATATGAAACACGTCGTTCGTGGTTGCCGGCGTGGCATCGCCCTGTTTGCGCACACCAACGGCGGCGCGATCGCAAATCTTGCCGTCTTTTACGACCACTACGGCCAGCGCGGGCAGGTCGTTCCTTTTGCGGATGCCTTCAAGCGATTGATCGGAGGCGGCGCTGGTCGCCGCCATGGCGGCGTAGCCGACACCGATGCTTAAAATTACCAGCAACAATGTTGTCACGATGATTGTAGTTTTCATGGTTTCATTTTTTATTTCCGGCGATTGAACCGGGTTGCCAGTTTCAGCCAGCAACATTTCCAGTTCGCGTCGGCGCGGCTCCAGATTTTTTTTGACGGCGTACAGGTTCAGCCAGTAGATGAACCAGCTCACGGAGCCGCAAATGAGCACGTAAGTCCCAAGGACTGAGAGCCAATGGGTTTGGCCATGCAGGCGCCAGGTGGACACCGCGATCACCGCCCCAAAAATCGCTTCCGGGACGATCAGCGGCAGCAGATACCACCAAAAAACGTTTTTCAACAGCCAGATCTGGTGGCTGATCTGCTGCAGCGATGTTTCAAGGCAGTTCACCAGTGAATCGCTCGCCACCGGGTGTTTGCCGCGCTGCAGCCGGCGGTCAACCAAGATGAATGTGCCCACGCCGAAACAGGCGACGCCAAGCAGGCACAACGACCAGATGGCGCCCGGCATGCCAAGTTTCACATACCACGCAGCCCGGGACAGGCCGCTGTGTATGAAATACCACGTCAACACATAAGCCACGCCCACCTCACGTACATCGCGCCAGAAAATCGTGCGGGCAAATTTTCTCCGGTTGCGCCGCACTTTCTTCAGCAGTTCGTCCGCATCCACGGTCACCTTCGCGCCGGCATCCTGGGACTGCCAGGCCTTTTGCAAATCTTCAAAGTTCATGGCCGGCTCCTTTCATTTTCTCCGCAAGTTGCTGACGGATGCGGTTCAATTTGACGCCGATATAGTTTTCCGAAATGCCCAGCACCTCGGCCATTTCCGAATAACTCAGGCCGTCCAGATGCATCAGCGCCAGCGATGCGTCCACCTTCGGCAACAGGCGGATGGCGGTGTACAGTTGCCCGATGACCTCCTGCTCCGGCAACGCCTCGGTGTGGCTTGGCTGCGTCTGCGGCAAAATTTCCAGTTTAAAAAAAGTCTCGTAGCCTTCACGTCTCCGCTTCTCCCCGCGCCGCCAGGCCAGCGCGGTATTGAAGGCCACGCGGTAAATCCACGTCGTCTCCTTGGCCTCGCCGCGAAAAGCCGGAATCGACTGCCAGACCTGCAGGCAGACATCTTGGAACAGATCGTCCTGATCTTGCGGGGCGGCGGCGCAGCCACGAACCACCTTCAAGATCAACCCAAGATGGGCATCCAGCCATCGCCGGAATATGGCTTCCCGTTCCTGGGTGGTCATTTGTTTCTGCAATCAGTTAAATAGTGACCAAACCATCCACTTTCTTACAAAGAAAATGCACATACTTTTAGGTTTCCCGACACTTGAAAGCACTATCCCGGGTGGCAAAAAACACCACAACCACTACATATGGTGGAAAATCTCCCACCCGACTCCAGGAATTAACTTCAGCGACATGGAATTGACATATTGGGCTGCCAGCATCTCCCGCGTGAAAACCACACTTGAATCAGTCCGCTTGCTGGTGCATTCACCCGCCAGCTACGCCACGCGTCTCGCTGAAAATCCAGCCGAGGTGCGTGCCGCCCAATCGCTCCGCTTCGAGGTGTTCAACTTGGAACTCCACGAAGGCTTGGAACAGTCCTACGCCACCGGCATGGATGCAGACCCGTTCGATGCCGTGTGTGATCATCTCATCGTCGAGCATCTGCCGTCGCAGAGCATCGTCGGCACGTATCGTTTGCAGACGGGGGCCAATGCCGCCAACAACCTCGGGTACTATTGTGCGCAGGAATTTGAATTCGCCTGCTTCGAACCGCTGCGCGCGGAGATGATTGAACTCGGCCGTGCTTGTGTGCATCCGCAGCACCGCAATCTGGCCGTGCTGGGGATGTTGTGGAAGGGCATCGCGGATTATGCCAAGACGCGCGGCGGACGCTATCTGTTCGGTTGCAGTTCCCTCACCTCGCAAGATGCCATGGTGGGCGCCTCGGCCTACACGGACTTATGCCGCAAACATCTGGTCGTCCCGCAATGGCGCACCCGTCCCCTGCCCGCTTACGATTGCTCGTTGAATCAGCTCGCGGCCGAGCCGGTGGAGATTCCAAAATTGTTGCGCGCGTATCTGTCCCTCGGCGCAAAAATCTGCGGCCCGCCCGCGCTCGACCGCCAGTTCAAGACGATTGATTTCCTAACGCTGTTGGACTTGGAAGCGCTGCCCCCGATGGCCCGCCAGCGGTTTCTCGGTTGACTGCTTTCAATCGATCAACTCATACGCCGGCAGCGTCAGGAACTCGGCAAACTCCATGCTTTTGGACATTTCGCTGAACAGTTTGGCGGCACGCCCGTAATGGCCGGCGGCATACCGGATGTTGCCGACCTCTGTTTCGATGCGCTCCATTTCCTGCGGCAAAATCTCGTCGTAAAGCTGCGTCGTGATCTTGCAGCCATCCGCCAGCGCGGCATTGTGCTTGAGCCATTGCCAGATCTGGGCGCGGGAAATTTCTGCCGTCGCCGCATCTTCCATCAGGTTGTAAAGGGGCACACAGCCATTGCCGCCGAGCCACGCTTCCAGGTACTGCACACCCACACGGATGTTGGCGCGCAAGCCGTCTTCGGTGATCGTTCCCTGCGGCACGGCCAGGATTTCCGCCGCCGTGACATGGACATCGTCGCGCAGCTTCGCGATCTGATTCGGCTGCGGCATATGCTTGTCGAACGCCTTCAGCGCCACCGGCACCAGGCCCGGATGGGCCACCCAGGTGCCGTCGTGGCCGTCGGACGCTTCGCGTTCCTTATCCGCCAGCACGCGGGCGAGCGCGGCCTCGTTCGCCGCCGCGTCACTCTTGATGGGGATCTGCGCCGCCATGCCGCCCATCGCGTGCGCGCGGCGGCTGTGGCACGTCTTGATGACATGCAGGCAATATGCCCGCATCATCGGCGCGGTCATGGTCACCTGCGTGCGATCGGGGAAGGTAAAACCTTCGCGGTTGCGGAATTTCTTGATGGCGCTGAAGATGTAATCCCAGCGACCGCAATTCAGCCCCGCCGAATGCTCGCGCAGCTCATAAAGGATTTCTTCCGCCTCGAACGTGGCCAGGATCGTCTCGATCAACACCGTCGCCCGGATGGAACCGCGCGGAATCTTCAAGGCATCCTGTGCGAAATTGAAGACATCATTCCACAGCCGCGCTTCCAGATGGCTCTCCATCTTGGGCAGGTAAAAATACGGACCGCTGCCGCGCTTGAGCGCCTCGGCCGCGTTATGGAAGAAATACAACCCGAAATCAAACAAGCTGCCGGAAATCGGCCGGCCATCAATCAACAGATGCTTTTCCGGCAGATGCCAGCCGCGTGGACGAACCATGAGTGTAGCCGTCTGGCCGTTGAGCTTGTATTGCTTCCCCTCGGGGCTCGCAAACGAAATGGTCCGGCGCACGGCATCACGCAGGTTCGCCTGGCCTTCGATGAGATTCTTCCAAGTCGGCGACGTCGCATCCTCAAAATCCGCCATGAACACTTTCGCGCCGGAATTGAGCGCGTTGATGACCATCTTGCGGTCTACCGGCCCGGTGATCTCCGTGCGGCGATCCAGCAGGTCGGCGGGAATCGATGCCACGTGCCACGACTTGTCATCGCGGATGGATTTCGTTGCCGCCGGAAAATCGGGCAGTGTCCCGCCGTCAATCTCCTTCTGCCGCTCCACGCGCCGCGCCAGCAGCTTCTGCCGTGTCGGCTCAAATTCGCGGCAGAGTTTCTCCACGAAAGCGAGCGCTTCGGGAGTCAGGATTTCGGCGGACGCGCCGACACTGGGGGCTTTGATTTCCATAAATGGGGTTCTTTATTTCCTTGTTTGAATCCAGCGGATTGCTTTTTCAGCGAGCTTGTCAAAAGCCATCACACACATCTCCAGATGCTCCTCTTTGGTGTCTTCAATCTTGTTGTGGCTGATGCCGTGCAGGCTTTGGACGAACATCATCACGGTCGGCACGCCCGACGCGGCGACTTCCGCGGCGTCGTGCAGCGGACCGCTGGGCAGGCGATGCACCTTGCCACAAGTTTCGCGGATGGATTCATCGCACATCATGATGAGGTCGTTGTTGAACGGCCGGGGCGCGATCTGCCAGATGCGGTCCCAAGAAACCTTCACGTTGCCTTCTTTCGCAAATCTTTCGCTCGCGGCCTGGGCCTCATGCAACATCTGCGCGAGCTTGGCGGTATCGAGATGGCGCTGGTCGAGCGTGATTCGGCACTCCTCCACCACGCTGGTCACGATGCCCGGCTTGGTCGTGCAGGAGCCAATGGTGCAAACACCATTACCACTGCGCTCGGCGATCTTGTAACTTTCCTGGCTCATCTTCGCCGCCGCGAGAAAGGCGTCCTTGCGGCGATTCATCGGCGTGCTGCCGGAATGGGCGGCCTGGCCGTGAAAGGTGATGGCATGACGCTCCACGCCAAAAGTTCCCAGCACTGCGCCAAGTGGCAGGTCCAAATCCAACAGCACCGGCCCCTGCTCGATGTGCAGTTCCAGATACGCGGCGGCGTTCTTGAGTTCCTTGCCGCTGTCCTTCACACGCTCGAAATCGATGCCAACATTTTTTAACGCATCCGGCAGCTTGATGCCTTGCTTGTCCACAAGGCCACGCGCCTCGTTCATGTCGAGATTGCCGGAGCAGGCGGAGGAGCCGAATAAACTTTTCCCAAATCGCGCACCCTCTTCATCCGCCCAATCCACAATGCGGATGGTGACCGGCGGCTTACCGTTGTATTGCGCGTTAATGCGCCGAAGAATCTCCACGCCGGCCATCACATTGAGGCAGCCATCCAGCCAGCCGCCGTTCGGCACGGAATCCATGTGCCCGCCGATGAGCAGGCATTTTTCCGATTCGCCGCGCAACGTCGCCCAGAAATTTCCCGCCTCGTCGGTGTGGGTTTCCACCGGCAGCCCTTCAAGCTTTTGCTTCAGCCACGCGCGCGTTTTTACCCACAGCGGCGTGAAGGCGACGCGCTGTGCGCCGTTCTCATCACCGGTGAGGGCGCGAAGTTCTTTCAGCTCGGCAACGGTGCGTTTTGGGTTCAGCGATGAATTCATGGGCCGCTGTTATTTTTCCTTTTGTGCAAAATTATTGTAGCCAATGCGCCCAAAGCGAGTTAAAAATTAAAAACAAGTAAACAAGGAAAACTCGTATGCCAACATTAGCCACCGTCGTAGACGGACTTAAACTGCCCAATCCATTCATCATTGGATCAGGCCCTCCGGGAACAAATCTCAACGTCATTTCGCGCGCTTTCAAGGAAGGTTGGGGCGCGGTGATCGCCAAAACCGTGAGCCTTGATGCCTCCAAGGTCGTCAATGTCACGCCGCGCTACGGCAAGCTGCATTCCACCGATGGCAAGGAAGTCATCGGCTGGGAAAACATAGAACTCATCAGCGATCGCCCTTTCAAGCTGTGGGAGGACGAATTCAAGAAGTGCAAGGACATGCACCCGGATGGCGTGCTGATCGCATCCATCATGGAGGAGTATGAAAAGGACCGCTGGGTGGAGCTTGTCGAACGTTCACAGGCCTGTGGCGTGGATGCGTTCGAATTGAACTTCTCCTGCCCGCACGGCCTGCCCGAGCGCAAGATGGGCGCGGCCATGGGCCAGTGCCCGGAGATTCTCGAGGAAGTTTGCGGCTGGGTGAAAGGTGCATCCAAGATTCCCTTCTGGGCGAAGATGACCCCGAACATCACGCACATCGAGGAACCGAGCCGCGCTGCGCTCAAGGGCGGCGCCACCGGCCTCGCGGCCATCAACACCATCCGCAGCGTCGTCGGGGTGAACCTCGACACGCTCCGCCCCGAACCGAGCGTGGAAGGATATACCACGCCCGGCGGCTATTCGTCGCGCGCGGTGAAACCGATCGCGCTCCGGATGGTCATGGAGGTCGCCACGCTCATCCAAAAGGAATTCCCCGGACGCTCGCTCTCCGCCATCGGCGGCGTTGAGAACGGCCGCGATGCCGCGGAGTTCATCCTCCTCGGTGGCGACACGGTGCAGGTCTGCACCGGCGTCATGAAGTTCGGCTACGAAATGGTGAAGCCCATGTGCGAAGAACTGCTCGCCTTCATGGACAAGCACAAATTTGAGACGCTCGCCGATTTCAAGGGCAAGGCGCTGCCGTATTTCACCACGCATGCCGACCTCGTGAAACGCCAGACCGAACGCAAGGCCGCTCAAAAAGCTGCCGCCGCCGCCGCACCCGCCAAGAAGATGGTCCAGGCCGATGGCGAATGGAGCGGTGATGACTTCGTGAAACAATCAAATGCGCTAGCGCGATAAGTACCAAATTCCAAGCTCCAACATCCAGAGAAATTCCAAACATCAAACTCCAAACCAAGTGAGTCGCTGTTCCCATTGGATATTGAAGCTTGGAGCTTCTCTGGAGCTTGGATGTTGGTGATTGGGGCTTATTTTTAATGATTACTCATCACATCAAGGTTTCGCCGTCGAAAGTCGCTCTCCCGAAAAGCGACCAGCTGGCGTGGAAAATTGCCGCCGTCGCCACCGACAAGACGGCGATTGATGCCGCCGCGGGCGAAATGGTCATCAACCGCATCATCGACAACGCGGCCGTGGCGTTGGCGGCCATCAACCGCACACCCGTGGCCAACGCCCGCACCCAGGCGCTGGCGCATCCGCGGACACAGGGCGCAACGGTCTTCGGCCTGCCTGCCTCGCAGCAGTTTGATTGCGAATGGGCGGCGTGGGCGAACGGCGTGGCCGTGCGCGAGTTGGACATGCACGACACGTTTCTCGCGGCAGACTATTCGCACCCCGGCGATAACATCCCGCCGCTGCTTGCCGTCGCGCAACAATGCGGGCGCACTGGCGCAGACCTGCTGCGCGGCCTGCTTGTCGGCTATGAGATCCAGATGGATTTGGTCCGCGCCATCTGTCTGCATGAGTACAAGAAAGACCACATTGCGCATCTGTGTCCTTCTGCCGCCGCTGGCATCGGCGCGATGCTCGGGCTGAATACTGACACGGTTTATCAAGCGGTGCAGCAGGCGGTGCATGTCGGATTTTCCACGCGGCAATCGCGCAAGGGCGAGATTTCCAGTTGGAAAGCCTACGCGCCCGCACATGCCGGCAAGCTGGCTATCGAGGCCGTCGATCGCGCCATGCGCGGCGAAAAAAGCCCGTCACCGATTTACGAGGGCGAGGACAGCGTCATCGCGTGGATGCTCGGCGGGAAGAATGCCAGCTACAACGTTCCCCTGCCCGCGCCCGGCGAACCGTGCCGCGCCATCCTGGATTCCTATACCAAGGAACATTCCGCCGAATACCAGGCGCAGGCATGGATCGACCTCGCCTTCAAGTTGCGCTCGCAGATTCCTGACCTGAAGGCCATCCGCGAAATCATCATCCACACCAGCCACCACACCCACTATGTGATCGGTACCGGCGCGGGTGATCCGCAGAAGTCCGATCCGAACGCGAGCCGTGAGACGCTGGACCACAGCATCATGTTCATCTTCGCCTCGGCGTTGCACACCGGCTTTTGGCACCACGTCAAAAGCTACGCGCCTGAAATCGCGAAGCATCCCGATGTCATCGCGCTCTGGAAAAAGATCACCACACGCGAGGATGCGGAATGGACGCGCCGGTATCATTCCACCGACCCGAACGAAAAAGCCTTTGGCGGTCGCGTGGAAATCATTTTCAACGACAGCAAAAAGATCACGGACGAGATCGCCGTGGCGAACGCCCACCCGCTCGGCGCAAAACCGTTTGTCCGCGCCGATTACATCCACAAGTTTGAAATACTTACGGAGGACGTGATTTCCTTCGAAGAATCCGTCCGGTTTTTGGACCTTGTCCAGCGCCTGCCGCAACTGACGGCGGCGGAGGTATGCGAACTGAACGTAGCGCTGCCGCCCAACAAACTGACTTGCGCCACGCGCGACCAAAGAGGCATTTTCTAGCCATGCTCCAAGCCACCAAATCCGCCACCGATAAGCGCAAGGACTTCCGCGCGGCCCTCAAGACCGGCAAACTGCTGCGCCTGCCCGGCGCGTTCTCCCCGCTCGTGGCCATGGCCATCCAGCGCCACGGCTTTGATGGCGTCTATGTTTCCGGCGCGGCATTGTCGGCGGACTTGGGTTTGCCGGATATCGGTTTGACCACGCTTTCCGAAGTGGCGACGCGTGGCGGAGCGATTGCACGAGCGACTGATCTGCCGTCGCTCATTGATGCGGATACAGGTTTTGGCGAACCGCTGAACATGGCGCGGACCATTCAAACCCTGGAAGACGCAGGGTTGAGCGGCTGCCACCTCGAAGACCAAGTGAATCCCAAGCGTTGCGGCCATCTCGACGGCAAGTCGCTCGTCACCACGCAGGCGATGGTGGAAAAAATCCGTGCCGCAGCCGGTGCCCGACGCGACAAGAATTTCTTCATCATGGCGCGCACCGATGCGCGCGCCTCCGAAGGCCTAGATGGCGCCATTGCCCGCGCCAAGACGTACGTCGATGCCGGTGCCGATGCCATTTTTCCCGAGGCACTCGCGGACGAGGGTGAATTCGAAAAGTTTCGCAAGGCCATCAAGGTTCCCCTGCTCGCCAACATGACGGAGTTCGGCAAAAGCAAAATACTGTCAGCCAAACAGCTTTCCGACCTCGGTTTTAACATTGTGATTTATCCAGTAACGACCCTGCGATTGGCCATGAAGGCCATCGAAGACGGGCTGGCGACCATCAAATCCGAAGGTAGTCAGGCCTCGATTGTCGGCGACATGCAGACACGCGCGGAGCTTTACGAATTGTTGCGCTACGAAGACTACGCCAAGTTCGACAAGGATATTTTTAATTTCAAATTGTGAGGTGACCATGAGCGACGAAGCAAACATCCATCGCGGCCTCGACGGGGTCGTGGTGGATACCACGCGCATCTCGAAAGTGATGCCGGAGATCAACTCGCTGGTGTATGCCGGCTATCCGGTGCAGGAATTGTGCGAGCATTGCCACTTCGAGGAAGTCGCCTGGCTCATGTGGCACGGCGAACTGCCGACGGCCAAGCAGCTGGAAGACTTCATGGCGCTCGGCCGCGGCCAGCGCGACATCAGCAAAGACCTCCTGTCCGTCATCCAAAAATCCCCGCGCACGGCGCATCCCATGGACGTGCTACGAACGGGCGTGAGTTTTCTGGGAATGGAAGACAAGGAGATGGACAAGGCGGACGCCGCCACGAACCTGCAACGCTCCATCAGCATGATGGCAAAGATTCCCACGATGATCGCGGCGTTTTATCGCCTCCGCAAAGGGCAGGATTTTATTCCGCCGCGCAGCGACCTGGGTTTTGTCGAAAACTTTTTCCACATGATCTTCGGCGAGGTGCCCGCACCGGAGGTCGTTCATGCCTTTGAAGTTTCGCTGATTCTTTATGCCGAACACGGCTTTAACGCCTCCACGTTCACGGCACGCACGGTGGTTTCCAGCTTGTCGGACATCTATAGCGGCGTGGTGGGCGGCATTGCGTCGCTGAAAGGGCCGTTGCACGGCGGCGCGAACGAAGCCGTGATGCACATGCTGCTGGAAGTCGGCGAACCCACGCGCGCCAAGGAATGGATGCTGACGGCGATCCGCGAACATCGCGTCGTTATGGGCTTCGGCCATCGCGTCTATAAAAGCGGCGATTCCCGGGTGCCGACGATGAAAAAATACGCGCGCGCGATGGCGGAGTTCACCGGCCAGTCCAAGTGGCTCGACATCGCGGACATCCTCGAGACCACGATGCTGGAGCAAAAGCACATCCACCCGAACCTCGATTTCCCCAGCGGCCCGGCGTATTACATGATGGGCTTTGACATCGACATGTTCACGCCATTCTTTGTCATGGCCCGCATCACCGGCTGGACGGCGCACATCATGGAGCAACTGGCGGATAATAGGCTGATTAGACCGCTGTCTCAATATACAGGCCAGGCGGAAAGGCGCGTACAACCGCTGGAAAAGCGTGGGTGAAATTCAAATGAAGCTCCAAGCACCAACATCCAAGCTCCAGAGAAATTCCAAGCTCCAAGCTTCAAACCTAGCGTCTATTACAAAATATCCGGATTTTGATTCGGGGGCCTGGGTGCTGAATGAGACGCCGAATGGAGATGGCTCGCAGAAACATGCCTTTGATCTTGAGGAGCGGACGGCACGGTTTGGGGAGGAAATCATCCGGTTCGTAAAGAAAATCCCGCGCAATGCGGAGAATAACCGTTTGATTGGCCAAATCGTCGGCTGCGGGACGAGCGTGGGAGCAAATTATTGCGAAGCAAATGAGGGCGTCTCGAAAAAGGATTTCAAGAACACCATTGGCCGTTGCGTGAAGGAAGCCAAGGAGACAAAGTTCTTCCTGCGCATGATTGCCGCGTCCGAACCCAAACTTGCCGACGAAGCCCGTACGCTTTACCGTGAAGCAAAGGAGTTGCATTTGATTTTCGCCAGCATCTTCAGAAAATGAAACACATGAAACATCCAAGCACCAACATCCAACATCCAGAGAATCTTCAAGCGCCAAGCTCCAAAACGAGCAACGTGCATATGGTATTGGATGTTGATTATTGGAGCTTCTCTGGAGCTTGGATGTTGGAGTTTGGAGCTTTTTAATATTATGAGCAAAACACTGGAACCTTGTCCCTTTTTCATCGGCGGTGAATGGCTGCAGCCAAAAGCCGCCAGCACGCCGGTTTACAATCCGTCCATCGGGGAAGTCATCGCCGAATGCCCCGTTGGCACGGTGGCGGATGTGAACGCGGCTGTCGAAGCTGCGCACGCCGCCTTTCCTGCCTGGATGGAAACGCCGCCGGTGGAACGCGCGCGCATCCTGGGCCGCTTCAAGATGCTGATGGAGGATAACTTTGAAGACATCGTCCGCAGCAACACGCGCGAACACGGCAAGACGCTCGTTGAATCCCGCGGCGACGTGAAGCGCGGCATGGAAGTCATCGAATTTGCGCTCGGCGTGCCCTCGCTGATGATGGGCGAAGTGCTGGAGAACGTTGCCCGCGGCATCGATTGCGAGGCCATCCGCCAGCCACTGGGCGTGTGCGTCGGCATCACCCCGTTCAACTTTCCCGCGATGGTTCCGCTGTGGATGTATCCCATTGCCATCGCCTGCGGCAATACCTTCGTCCTGAAGCCCAGCGAAAAAGTCCCGCTGACTGCCATCAAGATCGCCAGGCTCTTTGAAAAGGCCGGCCTGCCGAAAGGCGTGCTGAACATCGTCCACGGCGGACGCGAAGTCGTGGATGCCCTGCTCACCCACCCCAAGGTGAAAGCGATCTCGTTCGTCGGCTCCACGCCCATCGCGCGCTACATCTACGAGGTCGGCACCAAGCACGGCAAACGCGTCCAGTCCAATGGTGGCGCGAAGAATTACGTCATCATCATGCCGGATGCCGATGTGGAAAATTCCACGCGCGGCGTCATCGAGGCGGCATTTGGTTGCGCGGGCGAGCGTTGCATGGCGGGCTCTACCGCCGTCGTCGTCGGCGCGGCGGAGAAGTTGGTTTTGCCCACGCTAGTGGAAGCCACCAAGCGCATCAAGGTCGGTCCGACCGACCGCGACGCCCAACCGGACATGGGCGCGGTCATCACCAGGCAGCATCGCGACCGCGTGCAGGAATTGATCAGCATCGGCGAGCAGCAGGGCGCGAAAGTTCTCGCCGACGGCCGCGGTGTGAAAGTCAGCGATGCACCGAATGGTTTCTATGTTGGAGCCACCATCCTGGACCGCATCGAAGGGAACATGACCGTGGCCAAGGAGGAGATTTTTGGGCCGGTGCTGAACGTGATCCACATGGAAGACCTGGGCAAGGCCATCGAACTGGCGAACAAGTCCATGTACGGCAATGGCGCGTCCATCTTCACCCGTTCCGGCAAGGCCGCGCGGGAGTTCAAGCACAGTGCCAAGGCCGGCATGATCGGCATCAATATCGGAGTGCCCGCCTCGATGGCGTGGTTCCCGTTTAACGGCTGGGATGAATCGTTCTTCGGCGACCTGCATATGCAGGGCCGCGAAGGCGTGCAATTTTTTACGCAACAGAAAGTCACAACGAGCCGGTGGTTTAGTTACGGCGAGGGCGACATCTGGCATACCGAAAAAAAGTGACGAGTGATATGTGATGAGTGATGAGTTTTCAAACCGGACGTCAAACCGCAATGGCAAGGCGCAGAGTTATCGCGATCTGCTCGTCTGGCAAAAAGGCATTGCTCTCGCAAAGGTAATTTACAAACTCACTGCGGCTTTTCCGGCTGAAGAAAAGTTTGGGCTCATTTCGCAAATGCGTCGGGCGGCTGTTTCTGTTCCTTCGAACATCGCCGAGGGGCAGGCGCGCCACACGACCGGTGAGTTTGTCCTGTTTATTTCCCATGCTGAAGGCTCGCTGGCCGAGTTAGACACGCAATTGACGCTTGTGGTTGAACTTAATTTTCTGACTTCTGCCCAAGCCAAACCGTGTGCTGACTCCATCTCCGAACTCCGGCGGATGCTAAACGGACTTCGGCGCGTTATAAGTGGTCAGAAGCCGTCCACACCCAACTCAAAACTTGCGGCTCGTTCCTAAACTTGTCACATATCACTCATCACATGTCACTTCTCATAAAAAATGGTGAAATCGTAACCGCCAGCGAGCGTTATATCGCCGACATCTTCTGTGAAGGCGAAACCATCACGCGCATCGACAAGAACATCGCCGCACCGAAGGGCGCGGAGGTGATTGATGCGAAGGGCAAGTTTGTTTTCCCCGGGTTCATTGACCCGCACGTCCATATCTACCTGCCATTCATGGGCACGTTTTCCAAGGACGATTATATCACCGGCAGCGAGGCGGCCTTAGTCGGTGGAACGACGACGCTTATCGAGATGTGTTGTCCGGCGCGCAAGGATGATGCGCTCAAGAGCTTTGAACTCTGGATGAGCCAGGCCGAAGGGAAATCCGCATGCGATTTCTCCTTCCACATGGGGGTGACGAAGTTTGATGACACGACCGAGAAGCAACTGCGCGAAATCGTGAGGCGCGGCATCAGCTCGTTTAAAATATTCCTGGCATACAAGGGTGCATTCGGCGTGGACGACACGGAACTTTACAGGACACTCAAGCTGGCGAAGGAACTCGGTGTCATCGTCACGGCACATTGCGAGAATGAGACGCTGGTCAGCGAACGCTGCAAGGAACTGATCGCCGCGGGCAAGTTCGGGCCGGGATTCCACGAACCCAGCCGGCCGGTGCAGGTGGAAGCCGAAGGCGTGCATCATCTGATGACTTTTGCGGAATTGACCGGCGCGGCGACCTATATCGTGCATCTGAGCTGCAAAGAGGCGTTGGCCGAAGCGATAGCCGCGCGGCAACGCGGCGTGCGTGTGGCGGTGGAGACGCTCATCCAATATCTGACGCTGGACAAGACCTACGCGGAGAAGCCGAAATTTGAAGGAGCGAAGTATGTGATGTCGCCGCCGTTGCGCGATGTGCGCAACCAGGAAGTTCTCTGGAACGGCCTGCGCGACGGGCTGGTGCAAACAGTGGCCACCGATCATGCGCCGTTTGATTTCCGGAAGCAGAAGGAGATGGGCAAAAATGATTTCACCAAGATCCCGAACGGCATCCCCTCGCTCGAGGAACGCGTCAACCTGCTCTACACCTACGGCGTGAAGACGGGCAAGATCGACCTGCATACCCTTGTGAACGTCGCGAGTACGCAGGTGGCAAAGACCTTCGACCTGTTCCCGCACAAGGGAACCATCCAGCCGGGCGCGGACGCCGACCTGGTGGTGTATGACCCGGAATATCGCGGCAAAATCTCCGTGAAAACGCACAGCATGAACCTTGATTACAGCGCGTTTGAGGGGTGGAAGCTCGAAGGCAGGCCGAGCCACGTCACCGTGCGAGGGCAGGTCGCCGTGAAAAACGGGAAATTCGTCGGGAAGCATGGACATGGGAAGTTTTTACAGCGGAAGCCGAGCCATTTTTGAAAGTTATGGCAAAACTCTTGGTTATTGTCGGACTTCCAGGCTCTGGAAAATCTTGTGTTATCAAAACACTCAGAGGCTCATACAACGGTATCATTGGTGTTTAGATCGCTGGAATATAAGACGTGACACCAAAACCACAGCGCCAATAAAAAATGGTTGGCATAGGCTCGTCGCACGTCAAGTGCCTATTGAGTCTCCGAGATATAAGAGGCAACTTCTGACAATTGATTTAATTGGCATTTCTGAAGATGGTTTCCCAATGGTGGTTGAGATGAAAGGAAATACAAAGCAAGCAGCCGTTCTCGCTCTTATTTTACAAGCGCTTGACTATGCAATTCGGCTCAAAAAATGCTGGCCATATTTTTTCCCGGCATGGCAAGAAATCCTTAGCAAATATAAATGGCCGTTGATCCAAAAGAGTCCGCAACGCATTCATTTGGTTTGTGCAGCCCCGGACGAAGTCTGGCAACACGAGCAAAAGCCTCGTTTTGTGCCCAATTTAATCTTCTACACAAAACTGCGGCAATCGCTGGAGCTAGCTGGCTTTCCAGTTTCATTAGTTAGCTTGCGGACAAGAACATTGGACAAAGCAAATTTTGAAGTCATGGCAGAGCCATTTGATTTTATCGGTGCCCTGGATAGGAAGGCTGTCCCGGCATTACTTAATGGAACCATCGCCAAAGGTGTCCAACGGATCGAAGACATTGCTGTCGGGCGGGTCAAGGGCTTGACCGAGGATGAGTTTCGCAGCAGGTTGGCGAGGGAAAAGCGGCGCTGAAGCGGGCCGCACTCCAGACGCTTCGCGACTGCCGGGCGACGTCGGCGGAATGGGTAAGTCCACGTAGCCGCAGCATCCCAATATCGAAATGTCCCAGCATTTTCCAATGCAATCGGCAAAATCATCTGCTGCGGCTGGCCCCTTGCTCCCGACACAGCCGCCGCCCATTGCAAGGCAGTTCGCCCGTTCTCACCCCGTTTCAGCCTTTGAAAATATTTTTTAGGTTGGACAGCCTTTGTCCTACCCCCCTGTTAAAGTGGGAGGAGTATGGCTACTGGAAAAATCAGCCGGCTGCCGCGGGAAATCCGCGAGCAGGTGAACGAAAGACTGGACGCGGGCGAGCCGGGCAACCGGCTCGTCGACTGGCTCAATGGACTACCGGCGGTGCGGGCACTGCTGGCGGCGGAGTTTGGCGGCGCCGCCATCAATGAACAGAACCTGACCAACTGGAAACAGGGCGGGTTTCGGGAGTGGCGGATGGAGCGGGAGGTGGCGGCGTGGGGTCGGATAAACGCAGAGAGGTGGAGGTCGCAGAGCAACGTAGAGGGTGAGGAAACATTCAACGCTGAACATTCAACGCTCAACGTCCAAGGGGACGAGAAGGTCGTCGAGCCGCAGATCCACCCTATCGAAGGACAGCCAACAGTCACGGTGGAGCAACTGGTAACGGTCGTGGCGGTGCGCTATCTGGCGGTGGTGCGCGAGTGGCAGCAATCGCCGGTGCCGGCGGAACGGCGGTGGCGGCAGATGCAGGTGATCTTGCAGGATGTGATGAAATTACGGCAGGGTGAGCTACAGGAGAAACGGTTGGTGTTGGATGGGGAGAAGTTACAGTTTGCCAAGGAACGGTTTGAGGACCAGAAGCAGACGGATGACCGGCGGGCGATGATAGGGTTTCTGGTGGCGGCAAGGCAGTGGCCGGAGGTGCAGGAGGCGCTGGCAGGGGCGTTCCGGTTATTCCGTGAACGGAAGGAGGCGACCAAACAGGGAGATAAGACCGGATTGGAGTCAATCAAGGTTAATCAAGGTAAGAAAAAATTTAAAAGGGAGGAAGCGCAAACCAAGTTAGAGGATTGCTCGCCCTCACCTGTGTCCTCTCCCTCCGCCTTCGCTGCGCTACGGCGCGACAGGCCGGGGAGAGGAGATGACCTTGCACGGTTTTTGGTTCAAGAAAGAATTACCACCTCGACAGCGATGGGTGAGGTGCAGACGGATGTGAATAAGACTGAATTGGGGCCAATCAAGGTTGATCAAGGTGAAATATTTAAAAACGTTGAAGAGCAAGATGAGGTGAAAAATCGAGGATGGTACCCTCGTCCCTGCCGAGACGGTGCTCGGCGCTCCGAACTCGCCGGCCGGAGGCCAGCGCTCCCGGTGGTGGGGGCGCGGATGGATCAGAATTTGGCCAAATTAAAGCCGATCAAGGTTGATCAAGGTGAAATTTTTTATCCAGAGCGGGAATGGACAGAAACGAACCTGAGGAAGAACAGGACGAGCCACCCTTATGCCATGGCGCCACCGGAGGCCCAAGCAAGGCTTGATTCACCTTTGCCCATGAGTTTTAATTAAGTGAACTGAAACAAGGAACAATCAGAGAGGCATACAACGATATGGACCCATTTTTACAAGCGGCCATTGATGAGGCGAAAAAAGGACTGGCCGCCGGAGGCATACCGATCGGTTCGGTGCTCGTGTGCGATGGCAAGATCATCGGGCGCGGTCACAACCAGCGGGTGCAGCACGGCAGCGTCATCCATCATGGCGAGATGAACGCGCTTGAAAACGCCGGCCGGTTGCCCGCCAAGGTCTATGAGCGTTGCACGATCTACACGACACTCTCGCCCTGCCCGATGTGTTCGGGCGCCATCAAGCTCTACAAGATTCCCCGCGTGGTGGTCGGCGAAAACCTCACGTTCACGGGCGACGAGGAGCATCTGCGCCAGGCCGGCATCCAGGTGGAAGTCCTGCAAAATCAGGAATGCATCCAGATGATGAAGGATTTCATCGCCGCCAAACCGGAGCTGTGGAACGAGGACATCGGGGTGTAATAACTTGAAAGCTCCAAACATCAACATCCAAGCTTCCGCCTACGCTGCGCTACGGCGCGACAGGCCAGAGAAGCTCCAAGGACCAACATCCAAGCTCCAAACCGGACAGCACGCCGCTTTGGTGTTTGAAGCTTGGGATTTCTCTGGAGCTTGGTGCTTGGGATTTGGAGCTTAAACGAACGCCAAATGGATAACTCTCCCAGTTTGACAGCCGATGCTCCTGACGCCATTACTGGCATCGCGCAGAGCCGGTTGTTCAATGCCGATCTTGCGCCGGTGCCGTTGTCGCGGCGCAAGTGGGGTGCGCTGAGCTTTGCCGCGCTGTGGATCTCCATGTCCGCCTGCATCCCCACCTACATGCTGGCGTCATCGCTCATCAGCGGCGGCATGAACTGGTGGGAAGCGGTGCTGACCATTTTTCTTGCGAACGTGATCGTGCTCATCCCGATGATCCTCAACGCGCATGCGGGAACGCGCTATGGCATCCCCTTCCCCGTCTACTGCCGCGCTGCGTTTGGCACGGTCGGCGCGAATGTGCCGGCGGTGCTGCGCGCGCTGGTCGCGTGTGGCTGGTTCGGCATCCAGACGTGGATCGGCGGGGCGGCGATCTACAAGATTTGCGTGGTCATCTTTCATCTGCATCCCGAACCGGCGACAAACTGGCTGGGCATCACGGGCGGGCAATTCGGATGCTTCATGTTTTTTTGGGCCATCAACATGTGGGTGATCTATCGCGGCATCGACACCATCCGCTGGCTGCTGAACATCAAGGCGCCCCTGCTCATCGCGCTCGGTTTGCTGCTGCTGTGGTGGGCGTATCGCACGGCGGGCGGCTTTGGGCCGATTTTTGCCCAGCCATCGCAATTCGACGCCGGCCAGCCGCAGGCCGGAAAATTCTGGACGTATTTTTTCCCGGCGCTGACCGGCATGGTCGGATTCTGGGCAACGCTTTCACTGAACATCCCGGACTTCTCGCGCTACGCCAAAACGCAGCGCGACCAGGTCATCGGCCAGGCGGTCGGCCTGCCCGCAACGATGGCGCTCTTCGCCTTCATCGGCGTGGCGGTGACCTCGGCGACGACCATCATCTTTGGCCAGACCATCTGGGATCCAGTGGATGTACTGGCAAAATTCCAAAACCCGGCGGTGCTGGTACTGGCGATGTTGGCGTTGTGCATCGCCACTCTGGCGACGAACATCGCGGCAAACGTCGTCTCGCCGGCAAATGATTTCTCGAACCTGTCGCCGGGTAAAATCTCCTTCCGCTTGGGCGGGTTCATCACGGGTGTCATCGGCATCTTGATGATGCCATGGAAGCTGCTGGCAAACCCTCACAGCTATATTTTCGACTGGCTTATAAGCTACAGCGCATTGTTAGGGCCAATCGGCGGGATATTAATCGCTGATTATTTTGTCTGCCGCCGCTGCAATCTTGACGTCGCTGCGCTTTACAAAACCGACGGCGAATATCGTTACACCAAGGGCGTCAGCTGGGTGGCGATCATCGCCTTCATTCTCGGCGCCTTACCAAGCCTGCCGGGATTTCTCGTGCAAGTTAAGCGGCTCAACCCAAGTCACGTTCCAGAATCACTAGTGAATCTCTTTCACTACGCCTGGTTCATCGGCTTCGCCGTGGCCTTCATAGTTTACGTCGCCGGAAGGAAACTTGCGCCCGTGCGGCAAAAATGATTTAACCAAAGAAAAAAAGAAGCAAATGAAAACACCAACACTGCCCCCCACGTCGCATCAACCCATCAAATACACCGGCCCGTCCGCGGCCGATGTGCTGGCGTTGCGCAAACAGTTCATGAATCCCGGCATCTTCCTGTATTACAAGACGCCGCTCATGGTCGTGGAAGGTTCGATGCAATATGTCTGGGACGAAACCGGCAAACGCTATCTCGACGGCCTCGGCGGCATCGTGACCGTGAGCGTCGGCCATTGCCATCCGCACGTCATCTCCGCGGGCAACAAACAGAGCGAGATCTACCAGCATTCGACAACGATCTATCTGCACCCGAACGTGGCGCAGTACTCCGAGAAGCTCGCATCCAAAATGCCGGGCGACCTGAAGATGTGTTATTTCGTGAACTCCGGTTCCGAGGCGAACGACCTCGCGCTGCTCATGGCGCGCGCCTACACGCAGAATTTTGACATCATCGCCTTGCGCAACGCCTACCACGGCGGCAACGCCTCCGGCATGGGCGTCACGGCGCACAGCACCTGGAAATACAACGTGCCGCACAGCTTCGGCGTGCATCACGCGCTGGCACCGTATCCGTATCGCGGCCCGTTTGGCTATGACGACAAGGATGCGGGCAAGAAATACGCGAACGACGTGAAGGAAGTCATCGACTACGCCACGCCGGGCAAGGTCGCCGGTTTCATCGCGGAGTCCATCCAGGGCGTCGGCGGCTTCGTGGAATTTCCGCAAGGCTATCTCAAACAGACGTACGAATATGTCCGCGCCGCCGGCGGCGTGTGCATCGCGGACGAGGTGCAGACGGGCTTCGGCCGCACTGGCACGCATTTCTGGGGGTTTGAAACGCATGGCGTGATTCCTGACATCGTCACGATGGCGAAGGGAATTGGAAATGGCTGCCCGCTTGCCGCCGTGGTGACGACGCATAAAATCGCACAGTCACTTGTCGGCAAAATTCATTTCAATACGTTCGGCGGAAATCCAGTAGTCAGCGCAATGGGCAAAGCGGTTCTCGAAGTCATTGA
>DATHQS010000217.1:0-6862 GCA_035482455.1 Candidatus Acidiferrales bacterium
CCTTGGAGTCGGTGAAAACCCATTCGCCGTAAAATCATTGAATGAAACAAATCATCCCAGCCTTGGCAATTTGCATCCTTTGCGCCGGTAAAATCTTTGCCGATGGCGCCACCAATGCCTTGCCGGTTCTGACCTTGGACGCTGCACAAAGGCTGGCCTTGCAGAATCATCCGCAAATCGCCGCCGCGAACTATCGGACGCTGGCCGCCCGGGAAGTGGCCAAGGAGTCCCGCGCCGGTTTTTTCCCCAACGTGAATCTTTATGCGGATGGCGTGGCCGCCGGCTCCGATAATACGCGCATCCTGGCCGGGGGGCTGAATAATCCCAGCGTTTTTGACCGGACCGCCGGCGGGTTGGCCGTGAGCCAGCTCATCACCGATTTCGGGCACACCGCCAATCTTGCCGCGAGTTCAAAATTCCAAGCCGAGGCCGAGAATGAAAACGCGAATGCCACCCGCGAAGACGTATTGTTGCGGGTGGAGGCCGGTTATTTTGGCGCGCTGGAGGCGCAGGCAATTTTACAGGTTGCCCAAAAGACTTTTGACACCCGGCAGTTGCTGGCCGATCAGGTGACCTTGCTGGCGTCCAACAAACTCAAATCGGACCTGGACGTCAGCTTCGCCCGCATCGCCTTGGAGGAAGGCAGATTGCTGGTGGAGCGCGCGCAAAATGATGCCAGTGCCGCCATGACTTCGCTTTCGGCCGCACTGGGTTTGCATGAGACAAAAGAGTTTCAACTCGTCGAACAGTCACCCACCGACTTTTCGATCACCAACGATGTGTCCAAACTGGTGGAGACCGCCCTGGCCCAACGGCCGGAATTGATGAGTCTCCGGGCGGAACACAATGCCGCGCTCCGCTATGCAAAATCACAGGGCGATTCGCGGTTGCCGACCGTTTCGGCCATTGGCGTCATGGGTGATGCGCCGTCGCATGACAGCCATCTGCCGGATCATTATGCCGCCGGAGGGATTGAGTTGAGCCTGCCGTTATTTGCGGGCGGGTTGTACACGGCGCGTCAGCACGAGGCAGAATACCGGGCGCAGTCCGACGACGAACTGCTCCGGGCAGCAGAAGATAACATTGTGCGGGACGTGCACCTCGGCTGGCTGAACGTGAATAACGCTTTGGAACAACTTCAAACCACGGAACAGCTGGTTCGAAATTCCAGCGAAGCTTACGACCTGGCCGAGGCGCGCTATAAAATTGGCAGCAGTTCCATCGTGGAGTTGAGCCAGGCCCAGTTGAGCCTGACCTCCGCCCAAATCGCCGATACAAACGCCCGCTATAACGTGCTCATCCAACAGACGAATTTGAAACACGAAATCGGCGCCCTGCGCTGATCCAGCCTGCCGGGAAAATTTCTGAACGGAATTTAATCCGGCGTTCAAGACCTTTTAATGCCGCCTGGCTATGTTGTATCATTATGAAAACAAAACTTTTCACCCTCATTTGCGCGGCTGGCATCAGTCTTTTGGCAGGTTGTGCGTCTCAACCCGTTGCGCTCTCACCCGTCGGTCCGGAGCCGGAAAATCACGCTTCTACGGCTGGGATAGGCTATTTACAGGTTTTTAGTGATACAGAAACGCATGTGATCGGCGATGGCCCGCCTTATTATCCGCACACGGGCTATAACATCTATGATCAATCTGGAGCCCGCATCAAATACGTGCCCAACCATATCGGCAACATGGATGAATCGCCAACCTTGGTCCGGGTTCCGGCTGGAAATATGAAGATTGTGGCTGAATCCTCGGCTTATGGCCGGGTCACCGTGCCGGTGGTGATTGAAGGCGGTCGCACGACTGTCGTCCATCTCGACAGGGAATGGCAGCCGTCATCAAACGCCGCCTCTAACAAATTGGTTCGCCTTCCCGACGGTGAAGCAGTGGGTTGGCGTGATGCGACCGCGCAGTCATCGCCCTGAACATGGGTGAAAGTGTTAGGGAAAATAGTGGCGGGTTAAATGGGATAACCATTGAATTTACAGGCGAATTCAATGTTTTTAGATGACTGAATCGCAGCCAAAGTCGCAGCGCGACATTGGCCGCCTTGGCGGGTTCTCCGCTGCCGTGAGGCCGCGGTGCGACAAGGTGGTTACTCGTCTTTCCACGGCGTCTCACGCACCCAGGAGTAGCCGTGGAGGTGATGGCCGACAGATGAATCTTTGGCGACGGTGAGGTTTTTGGTCTTGGGGTCGTAGCCGCGGGGTGTGCCGCCGAGCAGGCTGCCGAGGAGGCCGCGGGGTTTGATCAAAGGAACTTCGGCGGTGGCCAGCAGTTGGGCGAAATCGGCGTCGGACTTGGAGGAGAACCAGCGGACGGCTCCGGGCAGGCGTTGCTTTAACTGGTCCGGGTCCAATTCCCAAATTTCGGTGGCGTCGATCTTGAAAAATTTGAAGGGCGCCTCGGTGATGAGCTGCGTCCAGGCGTTCCAGTGGGATTCACATTGCGGAAAGGTGGCGAGCACGGCGGCGCGACGCTGCGAGAGCAGGCGCTTCACGGTGTCGGCATCGGCGACGAAGGTTTCGATCTTGTGTTCTGCAATGGCGTGGGTTTTGAGGTGCGACTCGTCGAAGATGGACAGCCAGAAAATGGGGAGGTGGTAGCTGGCGCCGGCGAAGATCTCGGTGTCCGGATCGTAGTTGATGCCCTGTTCATTGGGGCCGGCGGTATCGGCATTTTCGCTGCCGACGAGGTATGCGCGGTTGGCCATGGGTGCAAACTACTGGTCCGCAAAAATTGGCGCAAGCATTTCACGATCTTTGGGGAGGGCGCGATAGACTCAGATGGGAGCCATATCGTGTGGGAAACATTCAACACGAAACATTTAACGCCCAACATTCAAGGATCGCGGGTAATCTCCATCAACGGACCAATAATTATATGTCAGCCCTTGTAGCCGAGGCGGTGGCGGTTGCGCCAGAGGTCTTTGGGTTTGAAGATGCCGGCGGGGGTGATGATGCCGGTGATGAGTTCGGCGGGGGTGACATCGAAGCCGGGGTTGCGCGCGCCGCTGGAGGGGTTGGCGACGCGGAGGTATTCACGTTTGCCGGATTTGGTGACGCCCCAGGCGCCGAGGACTTCGGATTCGTGCCGTTCTTCGATGGGGATGTCGAAGCCGCGTTTGAGTTTCCAATCGATGGTGGAAAGGGGAAGGGCGGCGTAGAACGGAATCTTGTGGCGCGCGGCCAGGACGGCCTTGGTGTAGGTGCCGATCTTGTTGGTGACTTCGCCGGTGCGGCCGAGGGTGCGGTCGCTGCCGACGATGACGAGGTCGATCTCGCCGCGTTGCATGAGGTGGCCGGCGGCATTATCGGCGATGATCTGGTGACTCACTTTTTGCTGGGCGAGTTCCCAGGCCGTGAGGGTGGCGCCCTGGGAGCGCGGGCGGGTTTCGTCGCAGTAGACGTGAAATTTTTTGCCCTGGGCCTGCGCGGCGTACATGGGGGCGGTGGCGCTGCCGACATCGACAAAGGCGAGCCAGCCGGCGTTGCAATGGGTGAGGACGCGCATGCCGTTGCGGATGAGCCTGGCGCCGTGTTCGCCGATCTCGGCGCAGTGCCGGGCGTCTTCGTTGGCGAATTCCTCGGCGGCGGCGAGCGCCAACGCCTGCTGTTCGGCGACGGTTTCGCCACGGGCCATGTGGCAGCGGACGTCCTTCATGGCGTTGACGGGGTCAACGGCGGTGGGGCGGGCGTCGGCAAGGGTTTTGAAGACGAGATCGACGTGCTTGGAGAATTTCTTAAGGGCAGAACCGCGAAAAGCGCGTACACCTTGGGCGAGGCCGTAGGCGGCGGTGGCACCGATGGCACCGGCGCCGCGCACGACCATGTCCGTGATGGCCGCGGCGGTGGCGCGATAATCCCTAGTCTCGACGATCTTGAATTCGTGCGGCAGGAGGCGTTGCTCGATGAGGCGGACGGAATTGTTCCGGGCATCGAAGGCGACGGTGCGGAAGTGTTCGGTGCGTCCGCGGAGGGTGACGTTCATAAAATGAGATGGGGGCGGCGGACCATCGGTCCGCAAATCGGGATGCGGAGTTCAGCGCGATTTCTTTTTGAGCTCGGCGATCTTGGCGCGGAGTTCGCGGTAGGCGGGCTGGGCGCGGAGCTTTTTGAGATCGGGATCCTTGGCGAGCCAGGCGAAATCGCGGTAGCCGAGCGCGAGGGCCTTTTCGAGGGCGAGCAGGCCGCGGTCGAACTGGTCGGTGAGCGAGTAGCTGCAGGCGAGGTTGTAAAAGACGAGCGGGTTCTGGGGCTCGAGGCGCGCGAGACGTTCATCCACCTTGAGGCCTTCGTTGAAGAGGCCGCGCTGGGTGTAGTGGTCGCCGAGGAGCTGGAGGGCATCGACGTAATCGGGGTCGCGCCGGACGATGCCGGCCATGAATTCGATCTTGGTGTCCAGCTCGCGCTGGGTGGTGCGGCTGGGCTTTTTCTTGGGGCTGCTTTTATCTGCCATACAACTGGCCCATTTTTTCCAAGGGGAGGGTTCAAGTCAAGCAGCGGCGGGGTAAAAATTTTTGTGGCAGAGCGGGGCGGATTGGCGCAAAGTTGGGGCAAGCTTGGGATATGAAATGTTTTGTCACCGGTGCGTCCGGCTTTGTCGGCTCGAACCTCGTGCATGAACTTACGGCACGGGGTCATCGGGTAAAGGCCTTGCTGCGTCCGGGCGCGGACGAGCGCGGATTGCTCGGCCTGAAATATGAGCGGGTGGAAGGCGACATTTTCAACCGCAAGCTGCTGGAGCAGGCGATGGAGGGTTGCGACTGGTGTTTCCACGTGGCGGCGAGCTACTCATTGTGGATGCGCAATTACAAGCCGATGTACCAGGCGAACGTGGAGGGGACACGCACGGTGCTGGAGGCGGCGGGCAAGGCGGGTTGCTCAAAGATCGTTTACACGAGCACGGTGGGCTGCATCGGATTGCCAAAGGTGGTGCATGGCCAGTGCACGCCGAGCACGGAGGTCGATATCATCACCCCGGAGCAGTTGAGCAACGACTACAAGAAATCAAAGTTTCAAGGGGAGACGGTGGCGTATGAGCTGTTCCGCAAAAAGGCGCTGCCGATCATCATCGTGAATCCGTCCGCGCCGGTGGGGCCGGGCGACGTGAAGCCGACGCCGACGGGGCGGGTGATCGTGGATTTTCTGAACCGCCGGATGCCGGCGTACCTGGAGACGGGCTTGAACTGGGTGCACGTGCGTGACGTGGCGATGGGACACATCCTGGCGGCGGAGCGCGGACGTTTCGGCGAGAGGTATATTTTGGGCAACGCGGACGGGAACTGGACGATGGCACAGACGTTTGCGGTGCTGCAGGAGCTGACGGGCATCCGGGCACCGAAGCGGAAGATTCCACATTGGTTCGCGATGCGCGTGGCCGAGGCGAACGAGATATTTTCGTTTGTCACCGGCATACCGCCGCGCGCGCCGGTGGCCGGGGTGGCGATGGCGAAGTACAAGATGTGGTTCAATCCCGCGAAGGCGACGATGATGCTGGGCCTGCCGCAGACGCCGCCGAAGCAGGCTTTTGCCGATGCGATCGCGTGGTTCCGGGCGAACGGGTATGTGAAGAAGTGAGCTTGCCGCTGGCGCAGTCCCGGATCTATTTCCTTTTCGCTTCGCTGAACAACTGGGTGGCGACCTTGGTGGCGAGGTTGCTGGCGAAGTAACCTTCATCGGTGTTGGACAGGAGAATGATGGTGAGGTGGTCGTCCGGGAACATTTCATTGTCGGCGGAGAAGCCGCTGGTGATGCCGCTGTGGCCGATGTTCTTGTGTCCTTGCAAGGTGCCAAGGAACCAGCCAAAGCCGTAGGAACCGGTTTCACCGTGACGATCATGCCCGATGGGCTTGCCGTTGTTCAGCAGCGCGGGCGTCCACCAGAGCTGCTTGGAGGATTCCTTAAGCAGGCGGTCGCCGATGAGTGCGGCGTCCCACTTGGCGAGGTCGGGCACGGTGGAGACGATGGAGCCGGCGGCGAAGAGATCGGTGAGGTCGTAATCGCGGTTGCGGTAGGTGCTGTTATTGGTGCTGAAAACGTAGCCGGCGGCGCGGTGCGGGATGACGAGCCAAGATTCCCGATGGGTCGTGTTGGTCATCGACAGCGGCGTGAAGATGCGTTCGCGCAGGAAGTCCCAGTAATTTTTGCCGCTCACATTTTCCACGATGTAGCCGAGGAGGTTGTAACCGGAATTGCTGTAAGACCAGCTTTCACCGGGCTGGAAGTCCAGCGGCTGTTCCGCGAGTTTTTTGATGAACTTGGCCTGCGTGAGATGCAGGCGCAACTCGAAGCCGTCGAGGCCGTCGTAGTTGCGGAGGCCGGAGGTGTGGGAGAGCAGGTGGCGGATCTTGATGTTCGCCCAACTGGGCGGGGTGTTGGTGAGATACTTGCTGATGTTGTCATCGACGGACAGCTTGCCGTCCTCGGCGAGCAAGAGGATGCTGGCGGCGGCGAATTGCTTGGAGACGGAGCCGATCTCGAAGGCGGTTTTGGCATCCACGGGCGTCTGCCATTCCACATTGGCAACGCCGGCATAGAAGGTGGTCAGCGGTTTGCCGTCCCTGAGAATGAGGCAGGCCAGGCCGGCGACGTGATGCTGCCGCATCTCGGTCTGGAGCAAGGTTTCAACATTGCCAGCCTTGGCGCAATGGAAGGCCAGGACGACAAGGAATAACAAGGTGCCGAGTTTGAATCGATTCATCGCGCGGGGTTAATCACCCAAGCAGGTCCCCACGTGGCGGGCGGTTTCTATCCATTGATGGTCGAGCGGGACGGCCTTGCGTTTGCCGGCGACTTTTTCCAGCGGGACGGGTTCGGTGCCATCGCCGCGGGATGCGACCATCACGCCATAGACGCCTT
>DATHQS010000218.1:0-29686 GCA_035482455.1 Candidatus Acidiferrales bacterium
ATGATCGCGTTCTTCTTCACGATGCCCACCAGCATGACCAGGCCCACGAAACCATAGATGTTCAGGTCGATCCCGAACACCATCAACGTCAGCAACGCGCCAAAACCCGCCGACGGCAGGCCGGACAAGATGGTGATCGGATGGATGAAGCTCTCGTAAAGGATTCCCAAGATGATGTATATGACGAGGATCGAAACGATGAGCAACGCCAGGAGCCCCGCCTGCGATGATTTAAAGACCGCCGCCGCGCCTTGAAAACTGCCGGTGACGGTCGCGGGCAGATGCATGTCCGTTTCGATTTTCTGCAATTGATCCACGGCGGTCCCCAGTGAATTGCCCGGCGCCAGGTTGAAGGAGATGGTGACCGATGGCAACTGTCCGACATGCGATATGCTCGTGGGACCCAGGCTGCGCGTCAATTTTGCGACGGCGTTCAGGGGCACCAACCGGGGCATGCCGTTGGTGTTGGACATTGAACTGGTGATGTAAAGCTGCGCGAGCGCGGTCGGATCGCGTTGATACTGCGGCATGACCTCAAAGACCACCCAGTATTCGGCCACGTCCGCGTAGATCGTGGAAGACTGCCGTTCGCCGTAGGCATCATAGAGGCCGTTTTCAACCTGCTGCGGCGTGACGCCGAGCGCGGCGGCCTTGTCACGGTCGATCTCCACGTTGACCTGCGGGGAGGCAATCTGCAGATCGGTCGTCACGTCTTGAAAACCGGGTTCATGCGAGAGCTTGTCCGCCAGCAGCGGCGCCCATTTGAACAGTTCCTGCACATCGGTATCCTGCAGGCTGTATTGGTAAAGCGCCTTGCTCTGCATGCCACCGATGGGAACGATCGGCGGATTCTGGAGGGTGACAGTCATGCCGGGCATCTGCGCAAATTTAACGCGCAATTCCTGGATGATCTGGTTCGCGTTCAATTTCCGCTTGTCCTTCAGGCGGAAAAACATCCGCCCATTGTTCAGGCTGGGGGAACCGTTGCCGCTGCCGATGACGGAGATGAAGCCGTCGATATTGGGGTCGGCCGCGACAATTTTCATCGCCGCCATCTGGTGGTCGCGCATGGCGTCGAACGAGATGTCCTGCGACGCCTCGGTCCGGGCCTGAATCCGGCCAGTGTCCTCGTCGGGAAAAAATCCCTTGGGGATCACGACGAACAGGACCACCGTCGCGACAAAAATCGCCAGCGATACGAGCATCGTCAAGCCGCGATGACGCATGACCACCTGCAACGTGCGGTCATAAGCGTCGCGTGTCCCGTCAAAAAACCGCTCAAAGAAGTTGTAAGTCTTCCCGTGCTTTTTCTCGCGCTCGGAATGGACAAACCGGCTGCACATCATCGGCGTCAGCGTCAGCGAAACAAAACCGGAAAACAAAACCGCCACCACGATGGTCACGGCGAATTCATGCAGCAGCCGCCCCAGCAATCCGCTCATGAACAAAATTGGGATGAACACCGCTGAGAGCGAAAGCGTCATCGAAATGATCGTGAAGCCGATCTCTTTTGAACCTTTGAGCGCGGCCTCCATCGCCGGCTCGCCGTTTTCCATGTGGCGCACGATGTTTTCGAGCATGACGATGGCGTCGTCCACAACGAACCCGACGCACAGCGTGAGCGCCATGAGCGAAAGGTTGTCCAGGCTGTAATTGAGCAGCGCCATCGCGGCAAACGTCCCGATGATGGACATGGGCAGCGCCAGGCTGGGGATGAGCGTGGCGGAAAGATTGCGCAGGAAAAGAAAGATCACCAAGACGACCAGGCACACGGCAAGGAACAGCGTGTGCTCCACGTCCGAGACAGATTTACGGATGGTCAGGGAACGGTCGATCAGCACCTCCAGGCTGACCGCGGCCGGGATGGCGGCGCGGAACTGGGGCAGCAATTTTTTGATGTTGTCCACCACTTCCACCGTGTTCGCGCCCGGCTGGCGCTGGATGGCCAGCACCACGGCGCGGGTGCTGTTATACCACGCCATGCCCTTGTCGTTCTGCACGCTGTCGAGCACGTTGCCCAATTGCTGCAGCCGGACCGGGTTGCCGTTGCGATAGGCGACGATCATCGGGCGAAAATCCGCCGCCACGTTGAGCTGGCCGTTCGCCTGGACGGTGAACGCCTGATGGTTGCCGTAAAGCGTACCGAGCGGCTGGTTCACGTTCCCCGCTTCCACCGCTTGTTCCACCTGGTCAATGCCGAGCCCGTAGGCCGCAAGCTTGTTCGGGTCGACTTGAATCCGGACCGCATAAGGCTGCGCGCCAAACACGCCGACCTGCGCGACCCCGTTCACCTGCGAAATCTGCTCCGCCAGCAGGTTCTCGGCGTAATTGTCCACGTCTGACATCGGCAAGGTCGGCGACGACATCGCCAGAAACAGCACCGGCGAATCCGCCGGATTCACCTTCTGATACGTCGGCGGTGTTGGCATGTTTGGCGGCAACTGCTTCGACGCTTTTGAAATCGCCGATTGCACGTCCTGCGCCGCGGCATCAATGGTGCGGTCGAGCGTAAATTGAATCGTGATCGACGCGCTGCCCAGGGAACTGACTGACGACATCGAATCCACGCCGGCGATGGTGGAGAGCTGTTTTTCCAGCGGCGTCGCGACCGCCGAGGCCATGGTTTCCGGGCTGGCGCCGGGCAGGCTGGCGGAAACGGAAATTGTCGGGTAATCCACGCTCGGCAGGTCGCTTACGGGCAGCTGGCGGAAACCCACGATGCCGAACAACAAAATGCCGGCCATGACCAGGGTGGTCATCACCGGGCGGCGGATAAAAAGTTCCGGGACGCTCATGGCGCATTCGTCGCGGACTGTTTTTTGTCGCTGACCAGCACGCCGGGCGCCAGCCGCAACTGCCCGTCTGTCACGACCGTTTCACCCGCCTGAACGCCGGATGAAATGACCGTCCAGTTGCCGTAGGTCAGACCGGTGTTCACCGGACGCGCCTCGGCCTTCAGGTCCGGCTTCACGACGTAGATCATCTGGCCATTCTGCCCGGTCTGCACCGCTTGCGATGGCACCACCACCGCGTTGGTCAATTCGTCGAGCCGGATGGAGACCGTCACAAACTGCCCCGGCCACAATTTGTCATCCTCGTTGGGAAACGTCGCCTTCAACAGGATGGTGCCGGTCGTCGTATCCACGGAGTTGTCCACAAAGGTCAGTTCGCCCGTCGCCGGATCGCCCGTCATGTTTTCATAACTGGCGCTGACGGCCAGCACGTGGTTCCGCATCTGTTTCTGGATTTCCGGCAGGAAACTTTCCGCGATCGCGAACGCCACATAGATGGGGTGGATCTGGTTGATCGTCAGCAGCACGTCATCCGGCGACTTCACCACGTTGCCTTCCCGGAACTGGATGCTGCCGGTGCGCCCGTCCACGGGCGAACGGATCTGTGTGAATTCCACGTTCAGTTCCGCATTGGTTATCGCGGCGTGGTCGGCCGCCACCGTGCCGACCAGCGTATCGAACGCCGCCCGGCTCGTGTCGTATTCATCCTGGGAAACGAGCTTGGAATCGTAAAGCTTCTGCTCGCGGTTGAATTGGATCTTTGAATTTTCCAGTTGCGCGGCGTCCCGCTGCAGATTTGCCTGCGCCTGCACCAGGGCCGCCTGTTCCGGCCGGGGATCGAGCGTGAACAGCAGGTCGCCCTTCTTCACTTCCTGGCCCTCATGAAATTCCACCGTGCTGATGATGCCGCCGAGCTGCGCGCGGATGGCCACGGATGAAACGGGCATGACGTGCCCGACCGGGGCGGGATCGACCAGCACCGGCATGTTGGTCACAATGGCCGGGGCCGTCACCACGGGCACCGCCGGGCCACCTTTCGGGGCGTTGCTCCGCGAGCAGCCGGTGGCCAGACAAACCAGCGCCAAAACAAGCGGGATGGGGAACAATAATTTCATATCGGGTCAGAACGCAACTTCCCGTGAGGACGCGCCGGACGGAAAACGGTTGCAAATTTCTTCAAAAATTTCCGGTACTCCCGCTGAAATTTTGGATCCTGCGCCGTCATCCCCGTGACCAGTTTGGTCATGTGCGGAAAAGCGACCGGAAACATGGACAGGGATATTTTTGCCAGCAACAGGTGGCGGCGGTCATAAGCGGAAGTCAGCCGGCCGGCGGCCTGGTGGCCGCGCAACCGCTCCAGGGCACGATGCAGCCCCTTCCGGCGGAACTCCTCCTCATTCACCCGTCCGCCTTTGTACTCCAGGGCTTCCCAGCCCAGCAAGCGTATCCATTCCAGGTCGCGGCACATCATTTCAAACCGGAAAGGAAGGTTCTCGGCAGGATCGCCCGGGGCGGCTTCAAACAGTGTCCGGCGTTCGGTGATCTTGGCCCGCAAAACCGCGCGGTACAGGCCCCCCTTGTCCGAAAAGTAGTGGTACAGCATCCGTTTGTTGGTGCCGGCGCGGCGGGCAATGGCGTCCACCCGGGCCCCCGCCTGCCCTTTGGCGGCAAATTCGGCCGCGGCCGCGGCGAGGATACGGCTGCGGGTGCGGTCCGGGTTACGAACGGCCCCGGCCACCGCTTTTTTGGACTTTCGGCGCATGCCGAATAAGTAACCGATTAGTTACTTGATTGCAACCTTGTATTTTCAGGAAGGGGGACGCGGGGGAAACTCCGTGCGGTTGCCCGGTCGGTTCAGTTCCTCGATCTCCCGCATCATCTTTTCCGCCGCCTCCTTGGAGAGGCTGTGGGAAACGGAGATGCCGAACTGATGCTTCAAAAATTCATCCAGCCGCAGCCACTGGCCCTGATGCCGCACCTGCCCCGTCCAGGCGCAGACGGTCACGAACTGCTGCAGCTTTTCCAGGCGCAACAGGATGACCACCACAAAAACCAGGGCCACGGCCACGGCCACGATGAGCACCAGCGACATGATCTGGGTGGAAACCACGTCCGTCTCGGCGTCCTGCTGGTGCTTGCTCAAGGCCTGCTCCTGCTCTCCGCGGGCGGTGAACAGCACCCGGCGCATGCTTTCGACCTTGCTCTTGCCGCGCGCCGTCAGCGTGACCACGGAGGCATTCGTGGAAAACTGTCCGGAAGAAAAGGCCGTCGCCGGGTCAAACACCAGCTCATCTTTGACCAGCCGTTCCAAGGCGACCAGGTTTGCCTGCTGCGCCGGGTCACCTGCGGTCATCTTTTTTAACTGCTCAAGATCGTCGTTTACCGAAGTCATCGCCGCGTGGTAGGGATCGATGTATTCCTCCCGGCCGGTCAGCAGGAAACCGCGCTGGTTTGCCTCGGCATCAACGATGTGAGACTGCGTCTGCTCGAACATGTCGAGCACCTTGTAGTTGTGCAGCACCCAGTTGAAGGAATTGTTGAACTGCCCGCCGGTCTGGTGCACCAGCCAGGTCATGGCGATCAGCGCCACCATCGGCATTGACAAGCCCAGCCAGAACAGCAGCCGTTTCGTCTTTTGTGTCGGGATCATTTTCTGAATGCTTCTAATCTAACTCCACCCGCATCAAATCGCAGCTTTTTCTTTGTGCCACGCCGTCGACTGCTCGTAGGCGTGGGCCAGGTTCAGCATCGTTTCTTCGCCAAACGGTTTGCCCAGCAATTGCAGGCCGATGGGCAGCTTGGGATTCCTGGTGAACCCGCACGGAATGCTGATGCCGCAAATGCCCGCAAGGTTGCAGGAAATCGTAAAGATGTCGGAGAGATACATCTGCAACGGGTCGTCCGATTTTTCACCGATCTTGAATGCCGCCGTCGGCGAGGTCGGGGTGACGATGGCATCCACCGTTTCAAACGCCTTGAGAAAATCGTTGCGGATGAGGGTGCGAACTTTTTGCGCCTGCAGATAATAGGCGTCATGATACCCGCTGCTCAAAACGTAGGTGCCCAGGATGATCCGCCGTTTCACCTCCGCACCGAAACCGGCGCCACGCGTCCGGCTGTAAAGTTCAATGGGGTCGTTGCCATCCACCCGCGCCCCATAGCGGATGCCATCGAACCGCGCGAGGTTCGCCGATGCCTCGGCAGTGGCCACGATGTAATAGACCCCCACTGCATAGTCCGTGTGCGGCAGGGAAATCTCCACGATCTCCGCGCCCAACTCCTGATATTTCTTTACGGCGGCATCCACCGCCGCCTTCACTTCCGGATCCAGCCCGCCGACCATGTATTCTTTTGGCAGCCCAAGCTTCAAACCCTTGATGTTGCCGGTCAACGCCCGGGCATAATCCGGCACCGGTTGCGGCACGCTGGTTGAGTCACGCAAATCGTGTCCGCTCATCACACCCAGCAATGTCGCCGCATCCCGCACGTCCTTGGTGAATGGTCCGATCTGATCCAACGAACTCGCAAACGCCACGAGGCCGTAACGCGAGATCCGTCCGTACGTCGGCTTCAGCCCCACACACCCGCACAGCGCGGCCGGCTGGCGGATGGAACCGCCGGTATCCGTGCCCAGCGAGGCGATGCACTCGTCCGCCGCGACCGCCGCCGCCGAGCCGCCAGATGAACCGCCGGGAATCCGGGTGATGTCCCACGGGTTGTGGGTTGGTCCGAACGCGGAATTTTCCGTGGAACTGCCCATCGCAAACTCGTCCATGTTGCACCGGCCAAAAACGATCGCGCCGGCGGCCTTCAATTTTTCAATGGCGGTCGCATCGTACGGCGAAACAAATTTACCCAGGATCTTTGACGCGCAATTCAAGGGTTGGCCCTTGACTGCAAGCACGTCCTTGATGGCGACCGGCACGCCCAGCAACGGCTTTTTGGCCCCGGTGGCGATCTCCCTGTCCGCGGCATCGGCTTGTGCCAGCGCATCCGCGGCGTCGTGGCTGATGAAGGCATGGATCTTTCCATCCACCCGCGCAATCTGGTCGAGACAGGCTTGCGTCACTTCGCGTGCGGAGACCTCGCGACGGGACAATTTGGCCGTCAGTTCGGAAATCGTGAGCTGGTTGAGCATGGTCAGGTTTTACTCGACGATTTTTGGCACGATGAACAAACCGCCGGCCTGGCGCGGAGCGTTGCGGAGGGCCGCTTCCTGCGGCAACGACGGGCGGACCTCGTCCGCGCGGGTCACGTTGACCATGGGCACGGCATGGGCGGTCGGCTCCACGTTCGTCACGTCCAGTTCGCGCAATTTTTCAATATAGCCCAGGATGTTGCCCAGCTGGGCGCCGAGCTTCTTCTCCTCCTCCGGCGTGAGCGCAAGCCGGGCGAGGTGCGCCACATATTTCACATCAATTTCAGCAGATGCCATGCGGAGAAATTAAAGTCCAAAGGCGGAAGTTGAAAGTCCAAAGTCGAAGGCACCGGGAAAGGATCGGGGCCGGTTCCCTCAAACAACCGTCATTCTTCATCGAACTTGCGCTGGACCAGCGCTTCGAGTTCGGTGATGGCGGCGGCGGCGTCCGCACCCTTGGCATGGAGCGTCACTTTGCTGCCGGGGCCCGCGGCCAGCATCATCAGGCCGATGATGCTCTTGCCGTTGATCTTCTCGCCGTCTTTTTCCACAAAGATGTCGCTGCCAAAACGGTTGGCGGTCTTCACGAACATGGCGGCCGGACGGGCGTGGATGCCCGCCTTGTTGACGATGGTGAGTTCCTTGGTCAGAAACTCGCCTTCTATTTTTTTGGCGCTCATGTGCTGGCTCATCAGTAGGTTAATCGGTGACAGTGGACTTCGCCATCCGATTTTTCACAATTCCTTTCACAATTCCGCCGGGGGGACACGTTCGGCCGCCTTGTCCGCCATCTGGGCCAGCAGCCGCTTGTTCAGCTCCTCGGCCGCGTTGTAGCCGGATTTGCGCAGTTTGACCTGGAACGCCGCGACTTCAATGAGCCGGGCGATGTCCCGCCCGGGCCGCACCGGCAGGGTGACATGCGGAACGTCCACGCCCAGGACTTTTTCATGCTCCTGCTCCAACCCCAGCCGCTCCACATCCTTCACATCTTCCCATTGTTTGAGGGTGACGATGAGGTCGAGAATCTTTTCCTTGCGAATGGCCTTCACACCAAACATCTGGGCGACGTTGATGATGCCGATGCCGCGCACCTCCATGTGGTCGCGGGTCAGTTCCGCGCTCGTGCAAAGCACCTCCCGGCCGTCCACCAGGACGGCGCGCACCACGTCATCGGCCACGAGGCTGTAACCGCGTTCGATGAGCGCAAGCACCGCCTCGCTTTTGCCGATGCCGCTCTCGCCGCGGATGATGACGCCCACGCCTAGGATGTCCACCATGCAGCCATGTTCGCTCGTGCGCGGGGCGAACATCATCTCCAACGCCAGCGTGGCGAGGTTGATGAATTTCATCGTCACCAGCGGCGTCTGGAAGACCGGCACGCCGGACTGCTGCGCGGCCGTGAGAAACTCCTTGTCCGCCTTCAAGCCGCGGCTGAACACCACGCAGGGAATCTTGTAGGCGAACAGATACGCATACCGCGCCTCGCGTTCCTCCTGCCGCTGTTCGCGCAGGTAATACACTTCCGCATGCCCCATCACCTGCATGCGCTTGTAGGCGAAGTAACGCGTGAACCCGCTCAGGGCCAGGCCGGGGCGGTTGACCGTCGGCTCGCGGATGACCCGCTTCAGGTCGGTCTCGCCCGACAGCAGCCGCATTTGCAGCGGACCGGCTTGTTCCTTGTAGAACTGTTCGACCGTGACGGATTGACGTTCCATATATGGTTACATGTTAAATTCTGGGCCGAGATAGATCTCACGCGCTTTGGCGTCATTCGCCAGGAACTCCGCGCTGCCTTCCACGAGCACCTGGCCTTTGTAGATGATATAGCCGCGATCAATTATTTTCAGCATTTCCCGCACGTCATGATCCGTGATCAAAATGCCCAGTCCGCGCTCCTTCAGCCGCCGGACGATCTTTCCCACCTCGTATTTGGCGATGGGATCAATGCCCGCGAAAGGTTCATCCAGCAGCAGCAATTTCGGGCTCGTGACCAGCGCGCGGGTGATCTCCAACCGCCGCTTTTCACCGCCGCTCAACTGATACGCCTTGCTCTTGCGGATCGGCGTCAGGTCCAGCTCTTCCAGCAGATACTTCAGCCGCACCGCCTGCTCGTCCCGCGTCAGCTTGCACGTCTCGAGGATCGCCAGGATGTTCTCCTCCACCGTGAGCTTGCGGAAAACCGACGGCTCCTGCGTGAGGTAACCGATCCCCAGCCGGGCGCGCAGGTGCATCGGCAGCCCGGTGATCTCATGCTCCTGAAAACTGACGTGTCCCTCATCCGGCTTCACCACGCCCACCACCATGTTGAACGTGGTCGTCTTGCCGGCGCCGTTCGGCCCCAGCAGCCCGACGATTTCGCCCGCGCCCACGGAAATGGAAACGCCGTTCACGACCCGGCGGCCGCGGTATTCCTTGGCCAGGTTTTCCGTGGCGAGCAACAGGCCGTTTTCTACTGCGATGGTTTCCATGTCAAAAAAGTTTTATCGGCAGGCCGTTTGTGCCCTGCTTCCCGTCCGGATTTGCCTGCATGGTGGCGCGCTGGTTGAATACCCGCATATGGCCGGTGACCCGGTCCCAAACCATCTTGTCACCCGCCATGACGTCCTCCCCGTTTTGCGCCACCGGGCTGCCGGTAAGGGTCACCAGCTCATTGGTCACTGAATTCTCCACGCTAAACGTGTAAACCACATTCGTACAGGTCACATGGTAAGCCTTGCCATTTTGTATCACATCCATGATCACATTGGTCTCGACCGATTCCGCGGAGATGCGGTTGGGATGCTGGCCCTCCTTGGGCAGTTCCACCACCAACCGGTCGCAGAGCAGATGCAGTTGGGGGTCGATCAAAACCACATGGCCGGTGTATTCCATCCGGCGCCCGTTCATGTCAAAATCCGCGCTGTCGGAATTGATCACCGTTTTTGCCGGGGGCGGTTTGGCGGTGGCGGGCGCATTGGTCTGCGCCCAGATCAGTCCGCCGGTTCCGGCCAGCAATAGGAACAAGATTTTTTTCATGGTTTTAACAATCCCGACTCCACCACCGTGTGCACGTTATTCGACAAGATGAGCGACGTCGCATCCTGTTTTAACACCAGCAGGAAACCGTCCGCCGTGATGTGGATCTTGCCATCTCCCGAAGTCATCTCCAGATGTCCCGGGGAATCCGCCACGCCGTCCGCATACCGCAGCGTGCATTGCGGCGACTCGGCCTTAAGTTGCATGGTGCCGTTGGTCGAATACGCCTCAACCTTCATGTTTTTCACATCCAGATAACCGCCCGGCAACGGCAACGATTCCGAGCCTGACAATCTCATCTTTATCTTGTCCTCATTTGGCACCTCATAATACATGTCGGTGCTGAACGACGTGGCGTGGGAGTTGCCGGGCATCTGCTGGGCGCGGTCCAGCTCCACCGCGATGAACAGGAACATCGCCGCCAGCGCCAGCCAGAATTGTTTTGGCCCAAATCTCATTCTGAATACTTTTCCACGAACGGCCGCCATTTGTCCTGCGCCCGCAACACCAGCTCCACCGCCTCGCGCACCGCGCCGCGTCCGCCAGCCGCCTGGGTGACGTGGTGCGCCGCCGCTTTCGCCTCCGCCACGCCGTCGCCCACGGCGATGGCCACCCCGGCGCGCGTCAGCGGACCGAGGTCAATGATGTCATCTCCGACAAAGCAAACCTCCGCCCAGTTCAATCTTTCCTGCTGCAACAGCCCTTCGATGGCGGCCGTCTTGCTGGTCGCATCGCCCTGCTGCACCAGAAAGTCGATCTTCAATTCATCCGCCCGCAGCTTCGTGGCCAGCGATGGCCGGGCCGAGACCCAGCCGACTTTCAGGCCCGCCCGCCGCGCCAGCACCAGGCCCAGGCCGTCGCGGATGTTGAACCGTTTGAACTCGCGTTCGCCGCCGATAAAGATCGAGCCGTCGGTCAGCACGCCGTCAACGTCGCACAAAAACAATTTGATGCGCTTTAGCCGTGCCTTCAACGAGGGTGAAACAGGTTTGCGCATTTCAACGGGCGGCTTTGTAAATTTTGAGCAGGCTTTTCAGCGTCGCCGCCATCTCGCCCAGCGGGATCATATTGGGTCCGTCGCTCAACGCCTCGTCCGGGCGGGGATGGGTTTCTATGAACAGACCGTCCGCGCCCACGGCGAGCGCCGCCTTCGCCAGCACGGGCGCAAACTCGCGCTGGCCGGTCGTCTTGTCGCCGCCGCCGCCCGGTTGCTGCACGGAGTGGGTGGCATCAAACACCACCGGAAAGCCAAAGGATTTCATGACCGGAATCGAACGCATGTCGGCCACGAGGTTGTTGTAGCCAAAGGTCGTTCCGCGTTCGGTCAGGAGCAGTTTTTTGGCGCCCGCCAGCCGCGCCTTTTCCGCGACGCGCCCCATCTCGTTCGGCGAAAGGAACTGGCCTTTCTTGAGGTTCACGATTTTGCCGGTGGCGACTGCGGTTTCAATCAAATCCGTTTGCCGGCAAAGAAAAGCAGGTATCTGCAAGATGTCCACGACCTCGCCCGCAGCCGTCGCCTGCTCCTCGGTGTGCACATCCGTCAGCACCGGCACGCCGAATTCTTCGCGGATGGCCGCAAGGGTTTTCAACCCGTTGGCGATGCCCGGCCCGCGAAACGCCTTGCCGGAGGTGCGGTTGGCCTTGTCGAAGCTGGCCTTGAAGACGTAGAAAATGCCGAGCTGCTTGCAGGTCTTGATCAGTGATGCCGCGACGGTGCGGCAGAGTTTTTCGTTCTCGATGACACAAGGCCCGGCGATGAGGAACAGCCGGCCCGGCGAATTGAGGTTTTTCCAGATGGCGGTGGAATCAGGCACGCGAAAGTTTTAACAGCCGCGGGGCGCAAAGTAAATGTCCGTGCGTCGTTACGGGAGCCGGGCATGGCTGCCGTCGCAGAACGGCAGGTTCTTGGAATGCTTGCAGTCGCACCACGCAATGGTCTTCTCTTCGGCGATGTCCGTCTTCTTCGGGGCGAAGGCGGAGCCTTTGTGCGAGCCGTCGCAAAAGGGCTGGCCTTTGGACTTCCCGCACATGCAGAAGTAATATGCGCCGACTTTCATCGGCAGGACAAACGGCGATTTTTGGGCGATCATGGGTTCACTCATAGACATGACCCTATTCCATCCGCTTCAAAATGCCCAACGCCAAATTCACTGCGGCTGATACCCCTGCTTGACCAGCGACTTGACGAGGGCAGCCACCAGATCGTTCACCGTCTGGCCGGTGTTGTTGGCCGTCTGGGTGCTGTTTTGCACGAAGCTGTAGTTCGAGGACGCCTCACGCAAAATCATGTTGCCGGTTTGCGTATCCGGGTAGACCTGGGTATCGCTGAACACAAACGAGTTCGGGAACGAAAAGGTTTTCCCGGTGGCAATCGGCAGGTTCGCATTCAGTCCCTTATGGAAAAATGACCAGATGTTCGGCCGTCCGTTGCCATCAAACAGCGTGCCGGCCTTGCCCAAAACCGTGTACATATGGCCGGAACTGCCGGCGACCCTGATCCACAGATAATCTGAAACCTGGCTGACCCAATACACCTTCTTTTTGTTGATGGTTGCCCAGCCCACGAACGTTGCATTCGTCGTATCCGGTATGAAAAACAACTGGCCGGAAAAACCGTAGGACGTTTCATTGCCCAGGGTCGTGATGCTTTCATTGCCTGAATAATTATAGATCAAAATGTTCTGCTTGATCACCGTGACCACGGCGGGCGAACTCGTGACCGAACCGTTCGCACCCGTGACCTTCACCGAGTAATTCCCGGCCTGGTTCGGATGGATGTTCGGCAGGCTCAAGGCCGTGCCGGTCGCGCCGGCGATGTTTTTCCCGTTGAAAATCCATTGATAGCTTAATGGCCCGGCACCGGCGGCCGTCACGGACAGATCAGCCTCGCCGCCTTCGATCACCGTCTGGCTGGCGGGCGGACTGATGATGACCGGCGGCAACGACCCGGGGCATTTGCCGGCCGCACCCGCATGGTAGATCGATTGGATCTCGGCCAGCGTCAGGTCACGGCCATAAACGCTCAACTCGTCGATGCCTCCGGAAAAATATTCAGACGGTGACGAGGCCGACCCGTACTCCGTCCGGCCGCCGATCAGGAAATTTTGAAAGCTCGTTTCCGGCACAAAACTGCCGAGGTTCTGCTGCGTCACCACGTTTCCGTTCAAATAGATGGTCCCCACCCCGCTCGACCGGTTATAGGTCAGGGCCACATGTTGCCAGGTATTGGCGACGAGCAAATTCGGGGCGGTGGTGATGATATGCGAGGTAAAAGTCTTGTCTTCGACATTGGCGACAATACAGCCCGGCCCGGTGCCGCTATCCGGTGCGATGCTGATGAAAAAAAGCATCCCGTCATCATGGGCATCAGAACTCCCCAGCACCCGTTCGTATTCGATGATGGGCATCGGCCGTTGAAGCGTCGTGGGATTTATCCAGGCTTCCATGGTGAACCCCGGCCCCTGTCCGACATCCAGACTGGAAGCCGCCGGGTTGACGTCCACATAATTGCCGCCATCCAGATTGAATGCCGCGCCCACCTCGCCGGCCTCGTAAGTCACCCCGGCCGTCGGTGTGCCATTGTTCCCGCCGAAGATGTCCGCCGCGTTGCTCTCCGCCTGCCACCAGGCCACCAAACCCGACGGCGGCGGCACGCACTGCGGTGCGCACTTGCCGGCCGAGCCGGCATTGTAAATGGCGGCGATTTCATTGGAGGCCAGGGCGCGATTGTAAACGGACGGTTCATCGATCCGGCCCGCGAAGTTGTTGGTGGTGTCGCCCGAGGCCTGCCGGCGGCCCAGATTCAAGTGATACGGCGCGGCCGTCTGCGGCGTGAAACTGCCCATGCTGGCCTGGCTCACAATCTGGCCGTTGCAATAAATCGTCGCCACGCCTGACGCCTGGTCGTACGTCAACGCCACGTGTTGAAATCCATTGCCGGTGACCACGCCCGCCGCCGTGCCCAACTGATGCCAGGTCCCATTCGAGTCCACGATGTTGGCGTAGAGCTGACCGGGGCCGTTGGGGCCCGCCGAACCCGTGGTGACCTGCCCGTTCGACACATGAAAATGCACACCCCACCACACGTCGTTGTTCCACTCAAAAATCGGGCCTTCCTGCGTAACATCGGTCGGATTGATCCAGGCTTCGAGGGTGAAGCCGCTGCCCGAGCCAACATCCAGGCTGGACGACACAGGCACGGAGACGTAGGCATTCGAATTATTGAGACTAAAGGCTTCCCCGACTTCGCCGCCGGCAAAACCGATGCCGCCGACCAGCACACCATTGTTGCCACCAATGATATCATTGGCGGCGCCCTCTCCGGGCCACCACGCCACGATGTCCGATGGCGGGGCAACGCAAGACGGGGTTGGAGCTGTAACTGTGAAAATCTCCAAGGCGCGTGCCGGAGCGGCTACGAACATTGTGACAGCCAAAATACCCAGCCCGATGATGGTTAATACCCGTTTCATAAGATTTTATTGATTAGATTTTCCCAGAGTGCGCTCGGCATCCATGCCACGGTTTGATTTTGGACTTATCTGGCGATAATTCAACATATTATATCGCCCAAGAACGGGGATTTAGAGGGGGTTATTGTCTGTTTAAGCCGACAAATTCAACCGGATGCTGCGGCAAAGAACTCGCGTAGCTTGTTTTCATCCAGAAGGTCATCCGTCCGCACACCGCTGCACAGGTCGAGGCCGAAGGGTTGCACGGCGGCGATGGCTTCCTGCACGTTGACACTCCGCAATCCACCCGCGAGAAAAAGCGGTTTATTCACTGCATCCCGGATGCGACGGCTCAGGCGCCAGTCATGCACGCGACCTGTGCCGCCGAGTTCCTTCACGGCCAGCGACGTGTTTCCCGAGTCCAACAAGATCGCGTCCACGTGCGGCGCGATGTTTTGCGCCAGCGCCACGGATTCCTCGCCCGTCACATGGATGACTTGCACCAGGGCGATGCCAGGCAGCGCCGCGCGCAATTTCGCATACACCGGCAGCTCCACGTAATCGCATAATTGCAACGTGTTCGTGCGGCAACGCCGCTGCTGGGCGATGATCGCGTCCGCCTCACGCAAGGACGTGAGCAGAAAGGTCGCGATGGGCGGCGGCACCGTCGCGGCGATGCGCGCGATGGTTTCCTCATCCACCACGCCCGGCCCGCTGGGCATGGATGACACCAGCCCCAGCGCGGACGCTCCGTGGGCAATCGCCAGCCGCGCTTCTTCCGGCGACTTAATGCAGCAGATTTTGATGCGGGGGCGGACGCTGTTCATTTGAAGTTCAACAATCCCGTTCCTTGCACATTAGTGGAGGTCAGCAAGGCACCTTGATAACCGCTCACCTTGATATTGCCCAATTTTACGCCGGTGATATTCGCGAGCGTGATGCCGTTCGTGCAAGTGCCGCTGATGTCTGTCAGCGTCAGACCCTGCAGCGGCTTCACGGGTGAAATGTCCTTGGCATCCACCAAGCGCGGGCAGTTGGCCACGCGCACGTTGCGGAACACATAATTCCGGCCCAGCGGAATGCCCGCCTTGCCTTCCACCGGATCGTCCGCCGTGTTCAGATTGCCCGCGCTGGTCAGATTGATCTTCAGAAAGCCGCCGCCCAGAACATCGAGGTCAGTGCCGGAAATATTTTCGATGGCACCGCCGCGGCCGATGCGGGTCTTGATGTACACGCCGAACGTGCGGCTCGTCAGCTGGCAGTTTTCAATCCGCACATTGCGGACGCCGCCGGAAGTTTCGCTGCCGATACCGAGGCAGGCAAAGCGCCGCCCGACCAGGTTACAATGCGTGATCAACACATCTTCCGTCGGCCGGCCGATGCGCGCGCCGTCCATGCCCCGACCCGACTTCAGGCTGATGGAATCGTCGCCCGTGTTGATGTCGCAGTTTTCGATGCGAACGTTTTTGCACGAATCCACATCCACACCATCGCGCCCGCCGTTGATGGTGATGCCCTTGATGACGACGCCCGTGCAATACGTGGGGTGCGTAGCCCAGTTGCCGCCTTGCGTGACGGTGAAACCTTCCCAATGCACATCGGTGCAGTTGATGGGCTCCAGCACCACGGCGCCACGCGGGTTTTGCGGCGCGGCCACCGCCGGATTGCCTTCGATGCGACCCGGTCCGATGATGCCCGTGTGGTCGACGTTCGCGGAATAGATTAGCGCGCGCCAGCCCGGCTGCCAGCGGCCTTCCCAGCGGATGTCCAGCATCGGGTAATCATTCGTGTCGCCGCTGCCGGTGATGATGCTGTCTTTGGCCAGGCGCAGAACCACGCGGTTGCCCAGTTGCACGCTGCCAATCAAAAACTTTCCCGCCGGCACCACCACTTCGCCGCCGCCGGCGATCGCACAGGCATCCAGCGCCTTTTGGAACGCGACCGTGTCCTTGGTCACGCCGTCGCCGACCGCGCCAAAGGCGCGGATGTTATAAAAGGCGCGCGGCGTCAGTTGCACGGTCGTGCAACCGGCAATGAACATGGTTATAAAAATCGCGACGAAGAATGCTGATTTATTAAATCTAAACGTTCCCTCCTTGCCTGAAAACTGGGGTTGTTTCCACTGGGTACGTCCTGACACCGCCCTGCAAGCCGAACGACTCCCCGTTTGGAGTTCCGCCTTTAGGCGGTTCGGGCAAAGCAACGAGCCTGGCCGCCTAAAGGCGGAACTCCAAACAAGGGCGGTGTCAAGATGCGCACTCTCTTTTATATTTTTCATTTGGGTGCCACGTTGTTCGTTGACGTTTGTTCCGCCGGGAATTGATCAAACTTCCGGCCGTGATCCTTCCCGCGCAATTGCTGATCCGCAAAATCCAGCGCCGCATTCCAGTCCTCCGGCGTCAGCGCATGGCGATGCGTCTCGTAGTTCACGCCCACGCGGTCCGGGCTTACGCCGAGAAATGCATACACCGGCTTGGCCGCCAGCACGGTTTGCTTCACGGCGTTCGGCACGCAGTTCTGGTCATCCGTGCCCTCGACCGAGATCCACGGGCGCGGCGCGGTCAGCGCCACGAACCAGTGCGCATCGAACGGCAGCTTTTCCATCTGCCCGGTGAACTCCGCCAGGCGCGGCACGAAGTAATAACCGAACTTCCGCGTCATGTCTTCGACGCCTTCCTTGCCGCCACGACCCGGCCCGCAAAAACGATAGGCACCCGTGCCGGCACCACTGGAACCAGCCGGTGCGCCGAGCGCGATGCGGTCATCGAATGCCGTCGCCACCATGGTCAGTTTGCCCAGGCGTGAATGGCCCAGCGCGATGAGCTTGCTCTTGTCCGCAAACGGCTGTGTCTCCACGTAGTCCACGATGCGCGAAAGTCCCCACGCCCAGCCGTACAACACACCCCAATCGTAGCCCGGGTAGGCCGGATAAAATGAATTCGTCCGAAAGTTGGGATTATCCTCGCCGCATTGCGTGTAGCGATAAGTTACGATGGCGTAACCACGACTCAGTTGGTTCGAGAAGCTGCGCGCCGCCCGTTCCGGATCCACCGGCATGCCGAAATTAAGGCGCGGTCGCGCCGACACATTTGCGGAGGCATTGGTGCCCGGCGTATTGGTGTTCATCACCGGGGTTGGGGCGGCCATGCCGTTGGTGAAATTCACGCCCGGCGTCATGAAGAACGAGGGATTGATGATGGTCGGGAACGGCCCGGCGCCGGCCGGGGTGAAGACCGCGATATCAAGCCCCAATTTTTGTTCCGGCCCAAATTTCAGATGAACGAGCCGGAAATTTGCCGCACCATCCAGCACGGTCTGCGACCGGACATCTGTGCCGCTCACGTTGCCCGGCGGCGGTGGCGCATGGCCAAGTTCATAATGCTCCAGCACCGCCTTCATCTCCTCGCGCCGCGCCTGCCACTGCGTGAGATTCGTCACGCGCGTGCCATCGAGCATCGTCATCACGTCCGGCATTTCCGGGCGGACGGGCAGGTCTTTTACCTCGGGAAGCGTCGGCGACGCTGCCAACACCGGCAATGCCGCCACCGTAGCTGAGGCCAAAATGATTAAAGCTATGGCGCGATGCGTTTTCATATGGATTGGGAGGATGATGAAACGCAGCCCACGCAGGGGCAAAGGAAAAATCCTTTGAAATCCGAGCATTCTACTATCGCAAAAATGCGAGCAGATTAGAAATTCGAAACGGGGGACAAGCTCTCACCGCTCCGGCGATTGGCAGAAGGCACCCTGAAAAGTGCGGGTGGTTCGCAGCTTATATCAATAGTGAGGACCGACACTTGCACGTTGGGGAGAACTTTTCAATCGTGCTGCTGGTGATGTTTGCCACGTAGAGATTACCTGCGCTGTCAAAAGCAAGGCCATGCGGACCAGCCAAGTTGGTGTTGGCAAAAACTGCCCCAGAACTGTTCGGCGTAATTATCTCAATATTAGGGCTTGTAGAGCCGCTTCCTACATTTCCCACATAGAGAAAATCGGCCTGAGCATCGGTAGTGGTGAGGATGGATACAAGCCCAGTTGCGATAGAAAACGCAAGGGAAAGTTTTTTCATGTGAGTTTTCACGGCCATGATTTTATGGTTGCTGCATTAACCGGAAAAACTGTTGCGTGACACCGGGCGCGGAATTGGTCACCGTTCTTGTTGTGCCGTCGCCGGAGATGCTTGGAAGGTTCTGCCAATTCAAGGTAGAAAGTGAATCAACATATTGCACCGTGTAAGTTTCCCCCAGTTCAGTCGGAAAGGAGAGCTTGAAATCATTGCCGACTTTAATTGGCGCGTAAATAATCGGCGCAGGTTGAATCCAAAAACCTCCTTGGATGGAAAAACGTGCGCTGCTGGGCACAGCGGCGAGCGGCTGGGCGATAGTGCTGCCCATTTGAAAACGCGCGCTAGTACTGAAAGTCGTGCCGCCGCCAGCAACCACGCTGCGGGTGATTGTGAACCGCGCGCTGTTTTGGGCGAAAGCGGCGCTGGAAACCAGCATGAGCAGCAAAGGAATTTTCATGGCGGTTCGATTTATTTCTGCGCGGACGCTTTGACCAACTGCTCCAAATCGGCCAGCCGTTTCTCCAGAGATTCATTTTGCGACTTAAGTCTTTGAAACTCCGCGTCTTTTTCCTTCAATTTTTCGTTCAAGCCTTGAATGGCCGCCAGCGCCACACCGCCTTCGTCCACGGTGGCAATGTGCTTATTATCCGAGCCTACGTTGAAGGCGGTGTAGAAATCTTGCGCCATCGGACCTATGTGGCGAGTATCCTCATCTTTTTTGTATTTCCAATTGGAAATAGGCAGATTGGCGACGCGCTCCAAAATCTCCCTACTGTCTATGGACACCAATTTCTCTTTCAAGTTCCGGTCACTAGATTGATTAAGAGTGCCATAGATAGTCCCATTGACGACGAGGTCTTCAGAAATAGTGAGGCTATTGGGATACCCGTAAGTGAGTGACACTGTATCACCACCGCTGCCTCCGCCGAAATTGATTGTGCCGGAATTGCCATTACCACCAACAATGCTCATATTGTCAACGGTGAGAACACTATTGCCATCGTAAATTTTTAGACCGCCATTGCCATCACCAGTGATTTCGCCGCCATTATTGCTGATTCCGATTCCGTTAGCCACATGAGCAACTTGGCCATTTGAATGTAATGACAGCCCTGACGAACCAGTACCCGGAATGCCGATGTAAAAAACGGAGTCGCCAGAGACATTGATCACGCCACTGCTCCAAATTCCATTGGTCAAACTCATTGCAGTCGCCGCTGAACCCGCTGTGGCTGCCGACAACGCCGAAATTGAAGATCCCGCATTGGTTGCAAAGTTTGCCAAAGCTACACTCCCGGAAACTTTTGACCCGCTCACGGAAACAATTTTTGTATCTGTCACCGATGCATCCTGAATATTGGTCGTCGCCACAGCATTGTTAGCCAGTTGCACATTCATAATCGCATGATTAGTGACGGTGGCTGCAATTGCCGCAAACTGTGCATAAGGTGCTGGCAACACTTGTACACGCGGTGTCAACGTGTCGCCAGCGACGTTGATATCAAGCCAGCGGCCAGCACCACTGAAAACATTGCCAAAATCCAGATTAGCGGAGAAAAGTCCGTTGACAAGAATCGGGCTGGTTGTGATGGCGTTGCCAATTTGATTACCGTTGCTTACGGCATCATAGAGTTTAAACGTCATCGTGTAAGCGCCGTTGGCGTTCGTACCGTTGTCGTGGAGCTGGCCTTGATAGGTGAACGCCGTCGTACCTTGGGCGGCGGCTCGATGAATGCCAGCAAACAAAGCCAGCAGAATGCAGAAGTATCGTAGCTTCGGTTTCATAAGGGGTTCCTTTAGCTTCTAACTGTAGCCGTTTCTAAGCCTCAGCTGGAATAAATGCAACTGAAAACCCATAAAATCTGTTCTTATGAGAAAGCAGGTGTCAGTCCCGATTATTTATCCCAATTTGAATTCATTTGGTTTGGTCCCTGCCCAATTTCCACTATGCGCGACTGCCGAAGAATGGCTCATAGGTTAAGCCAGACGGACGAAACCGGAAAGCGGAAAGGTACTGGCGTACGGCCACCAGCGCGAAGGGGGCGAAGGCACTTGCGTATGGCCACCGCGAAGGGCCGGAAAAGGGACCGCCGGCGGAAGACTGGGAAGCGCCAGCGGGGACGTCGCAGCGCGACATCCCTACCTAGAGGAGCTTTCGCCTTACTTATTGCGTTCGTCGATGACGCGGGTTCCGCCTTTTTCACAGGCGGCGATGATGGTCTGAAAGGTGTCCGCGATCTCCTGCTTGGAGGCCTTGTCCACCACGAGCGGCGGACGCCAGCGATACTTTCCGCCGCCATACTCGATGTCCAGGCCGAACCTGCCCCTGGCCGCGAACGGCAACAGAATGCCACCGACAAACACGGCGATGGGCCAGCCGGAAATACGATGGTCGCCCGGCTCTTTCCGCAGCACCGGCTCCATCATCCAGAAGGTGGTCAGCAGGCCGCCAACAATCATCAGGCCGGCCAGCAGCCAGAGCGCATACGGGGGCAGGCGCCGGACCGCGACGTGGATGACCTGGGACAGCGGCACGCGCTCAAAATAATAGGGATCGCTTTTGGCGATGAGCTTGACGCGCGGGATGTAGATGGCGCGGTCGCTCACCGCGAAATAGAACGGCTTGGACTTTTTAGACAGGCAGAGCTCGATGTTCGCCTCGACTTTTTCCCCGATCTCCGGATCCACATGGTAAGACATGGGCGGGAGGGTAAGGGGGAATGGAAGCAAAGCAAATGAAGAAGGTACTAGCGTACGGCCACCAATGCAGAATGAAGAAGTGGAGGGCCGGAACAGCGGGCGGCGGCTGGTTGAGGAGCGCGGCGCGACGGGACGCACGTCGTCTCCTGCAAATAAAACCCTTCAAAAACCCAATGTTTTTGGAAATTCACCCAAATTTCGACGGAATTAAATCGGTATAAATTGCTGATTATAAATATGTAGCGAGAGCGTTTTCAGCTTTTTAGGTTCGACCCCCTTCCCACTCGGGAAAAATGAAAATAAATGGCATAAATCTGCATTCTACATTCCCGGGAGAAATTCAACTTTTAGGGACCTATGATACGGTCGGGGTGTGCGACGCATATTGCATGGCTGGACGCGAACTGAAACTCGGAAGCGAGTTTCAAGGGTTCAGTTTCAAGTTTCAAGGGTTCAGGGACAAACACAAACGCTTGTGGGGCAAGGTCCGTCAGGCTTTGTCAGGCTTTGTCAGACCCTAGAATTTAAAAAAGGTGCGTGCCGCACTGGCGACCACACTCCGGAAGTTCCGGCGGTTTCCGGACCCTTCCGGTGGTTTCCGGCAGTTTCCGGCGATTTGGGAAAAAAATTGTCCGATGCCGGACTGGCCATTGGGGCACTGGCGAGTCCAATTTCAACCCGATTAAACCGATTTCAACTGCTTTCAACCGGTTTAAACCGATTTCAACCTACTTTTGGAAAAAAATTATGAAACAAGGTACTGGCGTACGGCCACCGATGCCGAATGGAGAGAGAGGATGTCGCGGAGACGATCCAAACGCCGGTTACAGGTCAGCCGCTGCGGCTGGTCCCCTGCTCCCGACACAGCCGCCGCCCGTTGAGAGGCGGACGAAGTTATCCGGGTTAATCCGACCTAATCCGACCTAAAAATAAAAAATCATGAAAACAGGCACTTGCGGACAGACACCGCTCCGCGGAATGACCAAATCCTAATGACGAATGACGAAAAAATCCGAACGCCAGATATCATCCGAATCGTTACTGGTTTATCCATGTGCTGCGACTGGTCCGCTGCGCGGGACACAGCCGCGCTCCGGTACTGGCGTACGGCCACCAGACCCACGCTCCGGGGACGAGCCGGTGCGAGCCGCACGTGCCACCCGCCCCATTGGCCAATCTCGCCGGTCGTATCAAGATATGACCTGTTTGTGGTTGTAACCTTTTAACCCTTAAAACATCCTTCAAACCATGAACCCCCGTATTCCAGTTCTGGCCGCCTCGTGCCTGATTCCCGCGTTCAACTTCCTGCATGCCGCCGATGCCGCGCCGGCCGTCAAGCTCACGCCGCTCGCCGACCGCGTGCGCGTGGAGATCGGCCGCCAGCTCTTCACGGAATACGTTTATTCGGACGGCGCCTCGCGGCCGTATTGCTATCCCATCCTCGCCACCGATGGCACGCCGATGACCCGCAATTTTCCCATGAAGAAGGTCGCGGGCGAGGACACCGACCATCCCTGGCACCGCTCGCTGTGGTTCGAGCACAGCATGGTCAACGGCGTTGATTTCTGGAACGAAGGCAAGGGCGATGTGGGCCGTTCGCCCGCAGACAAGGGCAAGACGGTCCAGGACAAGTTCACCACCGACGGCGACACCATCCATGCCCACGACAACTGGGTGGCGCCCAGCGGCAAGGTCATCTGCACGGATGAACGCAACATCCGCTTCTCCGCCACCGCCGATGCACGGATCATCGATTACGAGGTCATCCTGCACGCGCCGGCCGATGAACCGGTGCTGATGGGCGACAACAAGGACGGCACGATGGCCCTGCGCCTCGCGCAGTGGATGACGATGCCGCACAAAAGCCAGGGCGGCGGCGCGGCCATTACCGGTGAGAGCAACAGCGTGGCGGCCGCCACGGCCAGCGCCGGGCACATCGTGAACGCCACCGGCCAGCGCGACGGCGAGGTCTGGGGCAAGCGCGCGGACTGGGCCGATTATTATTCCACTCACGACGGCAAAACCTACGGCGTGGCCATCTTTGACCATCCGCAAAACCTCCGCCATCCCACGTGGTGGATGGCCCGCGATTACGGCCTGTTCGGCGCCAATCCCTTTGGCCAGCATGATTACGAAAACCTGAAGGACCAGCCGCATATCGGCGATTACACCATTCCCGCCGGCGGCAGCCTGACGCTGCGCTACCGCTTCTATTTCCACAATGGCGATGAGAAGGCCGCCAAGATCGCCGAGCAATACACCGCGTATGCCGCGGGGAAATGAATCTTTCGCGATGAACTTTAAGAAACATTCAACGCTCAACATTCAACATTTAACACCCAATGCCGGAACTGTATGCATCATCCAACCGGCAAACCCGTCGACGTTGGGCGTTGAGCGTTCAATGTTGAATGTTTCCGCTTAAACAATTTAAACCATTTTTCCCATGACCAATTTCAACCGCCGCACTTTTCTTAAAACCTCCGCCCTCGCCGCCGGCACCCTGGCCTTTTCCGCCCGCTCCTGGGCGCAAGTCGCCGGCGCCAATGGCGATGTCCGCGTGGCTGTCATCGGCCTGAACGGGCGCGGCAAAAGTCACGTCAGCAGCCTCGCCGCCATCAAGGGCGTCCGCATCGTGGCACTGTGCGATCCCGACACCGCCGTGCTGGCAAAAGCCAAGAAGCTCGAGGGCATTGATGCGTCGTCCGTCAAAACTTACACCGACCTCCGCGAACTGTTTGCCGACAAGGATGTCGATGCCGTCACCGTCGCCACGCCGAACCATTGGCATTCGCTCGCGGGAATCTGGGCGTGCCAGGCGGGCAAGGACGTGTACGTGGAGAAACCCATTTCACACAATATCTGGGAAGGCCGCCAGTTCGCCGCCGCCGCCAAAAAGTATAACCGCATCATCCAGGCCGGCACGCAGATCCGTTCCGGCGAAGGCATGCAGGAAGCGGTCGCGTGGGTGCGCGCCGGGAACCTCGGCAAGATCATCTGCTCGCGCGGCCTGTGCTACAAACGCCGCGACAGCATCGGCAAGACCGTTGGCCCGCAGCCCATCCCGGCGACCATCAATTACGATGTCTGGAGCGGTCCCGCGCCCGTGCTGCCCTCGCGCCGCAATTCCAAGAAGAACGGCTCCGTGCATTACGAATGGCACTGGTTCTGGCCTTACGGCAATGGCGATGTCGGCAATCAGGGCATCCATCAGATGGATGTCGCGCGCTGGTTCCTCGGCGAACCCGGCCTGCCACGCCACACTTTCAGCATCGGCGGCCGCGTGGGCTACGATGACGACGGCGAAACGCCCAACACGCAGGTCATCGTCCACGATTATAAAACTGCGCCGCTCATCTTCGAAGTGCGCGGCCTGCCGTCCGGTGCCGGCAAAGGTGCCGACGTTGATACTGCCAACATGAACAGCGCCGATGCGGCCGATGCGCAAGCCGCGACGATGGACAAATATCACGGCGCGTCCATCGGCATCGTCGTGGAATGCGAAGGCGGCATGGTGGTCGTGCCCAATTATTGGAGCGCCACCGCGCATGATCGCGACGGCAAGGTCATCAAGGAATTCAAGGGCCACGACCGCCACATGCAGAATTACATCGATGTCATCCGCAGCCGCAAAGCCGCCGACCAATACGGCCCCATCGACGAAGGCCACGTCTCCAGCGCCCTCTGCCATCTCGGGAACATCTCGCATCAAGTCGGCCGCACGATGTCGGCGGGCGAACTCGCCGAGCGCACCCAGGGAAACAATCTCACCGCCGAAGCCACCGGCCGCATGGTCGAACACCTGAAAGCCCACCGTGTCGATTTCACCAAAACCCCGCTCACGCTCGGCGCCACGCTGACGCTGGCGGACGGCAAGGAACAATTCACCGGCGAATTTTCTGCGGCTGCGAATCCGTTGCTCACCCGCCAGTACCGGGCGCCCTTTGTGGTGCCGGCGCTGGCTTGAATTTCCGCCGGACCCGCCGGGCTTTTGCGCCGCGGCGGGACGGCAGAAGCCAACGCCTAATTCAAGTTGCATGAGCCAACCGTCTTCCATCCCGCCAGGTCATCCACCCGCAGAGCAAAATCCCGGCGAGTCCTGCCAGGTACCAATCCATCTCATATCGTGCCTGCGAACCTGCTTCGTGCGGGTCAATACAGAGCCGGCCCAGCAACGAAAGCATCATCTGCAAGCCATGCGCGATGACCAGGGGCCAGAGCTGGCGCCACCGCCAATAGACCAGCCCGTAAATGACGCCCATCGGCAGGATGCTGACCAGCGCCATCATGCCCAGATGCGCATGGCAAAGTGTCCTCAGCGCGGTGCTCGTCAACACCGTGACCCACATCCCATATTTTTGGAGCGCGTACGTAAGATAACCGCCCCAGAACATCTCTTCCGCCACCGGATTGATCACCGAAATCAGCAACATCGCCGGCACATTCAAAGTGGAGATGATGTGGGAATCCAACGGTGCCGGCAGAATATCCTTCACCAGCCACCCGATGCCGCTCGATGTGAACCCGGCGGCAAAAAACAGGATGATGCCCATGCCCGTCCACTTCCAGCCGGGCTTGAGTCCAAACGTCGCGAGCGACCAGCCACGGATGCGCCCGATCCACAGGATGATCGCCAAGCGCGCCGATTCGATAACCGCAATCCCGACCGCGTCGTTATTGGTGAGATGGTAAGCCGGTTGCGGCAGATGCCAGAGCCGCTCGGCGAGCACCACGATGCGCGAAACCAAAACCATCCCGATCGCGAGGAACGAAACCAGGCAAAACTCCGTCGCGGCCGAAAATTGGCGGGTGAAAGTCTTGATGGCCGCGTAAGGATGCACTGGTGTTTGACTCCATATTGCCCATCCCGTTCATTCGCAGACAAATCTTCTCCGGCGCTTCAAGATACAAAGCCAAAAGTTCATGTCCTTTCAAAAGTCTTCGGCCAGAATCGCCCACCGCTCATGATCCCGCCAGCGCCCGCGTATCTTCGCGAACCGCCGCGAAAAGCCTTCCTTCACAAACCCGCACTGTTTCGCCAGCGCCAGGGATGCGCGGTTCTTCGGCTGGATGTCCGCCTCCACGCGATGCAACTTGTGCTTCGTGAACGCCCGCCGCAACACCAGCAACAACCCTTCGCGCATCAACCCCTGCCCCGCATACGGCGCAAACGCATAATACCCCACCGATGCGCTGCAAAGCACCCCGAGCACTGGGTTGTTCAGATTGATGACGCCCACGAGTCCGCCGGTCTCGCGATGGAAAACACAATAGAAGTGATGCCCGCCTTTCCGGAACTTCTCGAGATACTTTCCGTATTCCGCCGGCGTCCTGGCCTTGCGATTGATCCAACTCCCGTGCACCGCCCGGCTCCGCCGCACCGCCGCGAGAAACGCCTCGCAATCCCCCGCCACCGGCGGGCGGATGATCACGCGGCTTTTAATGGTTCGTTTCATTTATCCCTTCGTGAAAAGCTGGCTGCGGCAAAAACGTATCCCAGTCACCACCGTCTTTGCAATGCCAGCGTGAAAAGCAAAAAGCCCACGGCTCCCGCCGTGGGCTTTGAAACCATTTTGCCCGTCGTCGCTGACGACCTGACGACCGGCTTACTTTTTCTTCGCGTGCACCTTCGCCGCCACTTTGAGACGCAGGCCGTTCAACCGGATGAAGCCAGTGGCGTCGTCCTGGTTGTACGCCTTGGTCGGGTCGGCCTCCATCGTGGCGATGTGCGGATTGTACAGGCTCACCTTGGATTTGCGGCCGCTGACCATGATGTTGCCCTTGTAGAGCTTCACGCGCACCGTACCGCTGACGTTCTTCTGCGATTCTTCAACATACGCCTGCAATGCGTACCGTTCCGGTGCATACCAGAAGCCGTTGTAGACCAGCTCGGCATATTTCGGGATCAACGCATCGCGCTGGTGCATGACTTCGCGGTCCATCGTAAGGCTTTCCATCTGCCGATGTGCAAAGTGCAGGATCGCGCCGCCCGGCGTCTCGTACACGCCGCGGCTCTTCATGCCCACGAACCGGTTCTCCACCATGTCCACGCGGCCGACGCCGTGCTTGCCGCCGATCTTGTTCAACATCTTCATCACGCCCAGCGGGTTCAGTTTCTTGCCGTTGACCGCCACGCAATCGCCCTTCACAAAATCGAGTTCCACGAACTCCGGCTTGTTCGGCGCGTCTTCGGGCAGCACGGACAACGTGCAAAAATAGCCGCGATTCTTCAGGTCGTAGCTGTCATACCACGGATCTTCCAGGATGCCCGCCTCGTACGAGATGTGCAGGAGGTTCCGGTCCATCGAATACGGCTTCTTGGCGCTCGCCTGCACGGGGATCTTGTGCTTCGCGCAATAATCGATCATCTCCTGCCGGCCCGGAAATTCGTTGCGATACCGCTCGTCACGCCACGGGGCGATGACCTGCAGGTTCGGCGCCAGCGCCGCCGCGGTCAGTTCGAACCGCACCTGGTCGTTCCCCTTGCCCGTCGCGCCGTGCGCGATGGCATCCGCCTTTTCCTTCTTGGCGATCTCCACCATGCGCTTCGCGATCAGCGGCCGCGCGATGCTGGTGCCGAGAAAATACTGCCCCTCGTAAATCGCCCCGGCGCGGATCATCGGATAGATGAAATCCTTCGCAAATTCCTCCTGCAGGTTGTCGATGTAGATCTTGGAGGCGCCGGTCTTGATGGCCTTCTTTTCCAGGCCGTGCAATTCCTCTTCCTGACCGATGTCGGCGCAGAAGCCGATCATCTCCGCGTTGTACTTTTCCTTGATCCAAGACATGAGGACCGAGGTGTCGAGACCGCCCGAGTATGCCAAAACAATTTTCATGTGGCGGACATTAAACCGCGAAGCGGCCGCGAACGCAAAGCGGAAATGAGACGCAAACCGGTCATCCGTTCATTGAAATCAATTCGCCACCGTCGCCACCGCCTCCAGCCGCAACAGATTATCCATGCCGTTGTTGAACCGGTAAATCTCCGCATGGCCATCCGCGAAGGTGATCGGGTAGCCGATCTTGTGCCGCAAGGAAGGCTGATCCTGAAAGCCCTGCGCCGGGTCCATGTAGACCACGAACATCCCGTCGTTGATCGTGCTCGCATCTTCATCAATGAACACATACGAATCCGACGGCCGGGAGAAGTTCGAATCGCTGCGGAACAGCCGGTGCGTTGTGTCCAGGGCATTCGCCGGATTGGCGAACGGCTCGCCATTCATCCAGTTGTTCATCGAATAACTGCGCACATACGGCACCCCGCCGACCTCCCGCTGGTCAGCCGGGCAACGGTACACGTTATAGGACGAGATGAAGGGAAAGAGCGTTCCCAGCGCGAGCGCGTGCTGGTTTGTGCAATCCAGCACACCGGCATCCACCTGGCCAAAAGCGCCCGGTGGATTCAGGATGGCCGCCACCCCGCGCACCCACGCGGACTGGTTGATGGCAAAAGTTGTCGGGTCGAACGGCTGACAGGTCGGTATCCGTCCGCTCGTATCGCCCGCGTACATGATCCACGCCGTGCCCAGTTGCTTGATGTTGTTCATGCATGCTGTCCGCTGCGCCTTGGACTTGGCCACCGAAAGCGCCGGCAACAACATCGCGGCAAGAATCGCGATGATGGCGATAACCACCAGCAACTCGATCAACGTAAAAGCGCCTCTGTTCCTCATAGGATGATTAAAACCCCGGATGCACCGAAACGCAAAGGGGAAATTTGATTCCATGAACAATTTTTATCACCGCAACATTTTCCGTTTATCGCCATCTCGCTCACTTGCCATCCTGATGAAAAGGAAGCCCCGCTGTGTAGAGTTTCAGTTCTCCCTGGATCTGTTCGCCCAAGTCGGATTGCCCCGCCACCCGGGCGAGTTCCATCGCCTTTTGGGCGTTTTGTCGCGCGTCGTCAAATCGCCCGGCCTCGGCGTAAGCGGCGGCGAGGGTCCGCAAAACCACCGGGCTCTCTCCGCCGGAAAGTTGGTTCGACCGCTCGGCCAGCGCCACCGCCTGCTTGCCATCGCGCAGCGATGCCGGCGCAGCCGTCGCCAGGATCCACGCCAGATTGTTCTGGGCTTCCAGATAATCCGGTTTGAGCTGCAACAACTTTTCGTATTGTCTGACCGCCGCTTCGACCTCCCCTTTTTGGAGCAGCGCGTTGCCGAGATTGTTGATCGCATCCGTGTAGTCAGGTCGCGTTTTCAGCGCCTGCCGGTAATGCGCGATCGCTTCGTCCACATTACCCTTTTGCAACAGCGCGATTCCCAGATTGTAGTCGGCCTGCGCATAGCCGGGGTCGATTTCCAACGCTTGTTGATATTGCGCAATCGCCCCGTCCACGTTTCCCTTCTGGAACAGCGCATTGCCCAGATTATTTATCGCTTCCGCATAACCGGGTTTGATTTGCAGAACTTTTTTGAACAGGGCGATGGCATCGTCCACGTTCCCCCTTTGCAACAGCGCATTGCCAAGGTTGTTGATGGCATCCGCAAAATTGGGTTTGAGTCGCAGCGCCTGTTGGTACGCG
>DATHQS010000219.1:0-4686 GCA_035482455.1 Candidatus Acidiferrales bacterium
ACAATGAGCCAGGTTGGATTCCAAGTGAACATCTCATGCCGGTACACATTCCAATAATAGGGATTACAAATCGTGCTCCAGGCGGTGGACATCACCTGGGCAGTGACCGGGTAATAAAACCCGGCCAACAACGTCGGCGCGAATCCGAGAACAAACGCGACCAAGACGGCCGGCAAATCCTGCGGACGCTCCCGCCATGCGACCAGGACAAAGCATGGAACAAAAAATATCGCGGTCAACTTCACTTGAACCGCCAGCGCCAGGAGGACAAAGGCCAGGCGGCTTCGCTTTTTTAACGTCAAGAGTGCGACCAGAACGAAAAGGTTCTGCAACGGCTCGAACTGCCCTTCATGCGACACCCACCAGATGGAGATCGGAGAGGCCCAGTATAACAAGGCGAGCCAGATTTGATTGGTGCATCTAAAAATGACCGTTGCGTTTACCGCCTCGATGAAAGTAAGGACAAATTTGACAAAAAATATCGTGGGCGAAAGTTTTGCAATCACCGTGAAGAACAACAGCGCAACGACGGGATAATTATAAGCCAAGCCTGACCAGGCCACCCAGCCCAACTTCGGATCCAATTCCACGAGCGCATGACCGACGGCGGCCGGCCCCAATTTTGCCGCAAACAAACCATAGTAGATGTGCCGCAAAATATCGCCCGTGTTCACCGGAAGCTTGCTGCAATAGAAAAGACGCAAACCGGCAACGCCGGCGAACAGCAGGAGGAGGATCGCATTTTTTCCGGACAGAAGATTTAACAGGGCCGTCTTTTTATTGTTGATGGGTGATTGTTCCATAGATCCTGTGTGGGCGGCTGATCCCGGACCGCAGCCGCCGGCGACCAAGCCCGGGCATGAAGATGACCATAAAATCAGATATTTCAAATGGAAACTCATCGAGAAGCGGCAACGAATTCCGCCCGGTTAAAAAAGACGCCCACCAATGAAAGCGCGACCGTGCAAAAATAAAAAAGGTTGCCGCGGTGAGCGGCAACCTTTGGCGATCTGATTTTTAGCCGGGCGCGAACGACTTCGTTCGGCCCGCATTTTTTACCGGCGGTAACCGTCATGGCCACGATCGTGGTCGAAGCCATGGCCATGGTCGCGGTCATAGCCGCGACCGTAGGCAACATACGCCGGGCGATGTTGCCAGCCGGCGGCGATCCACACGCGGCCAGGGCCGCTGACCGACCAGTAACCCGGCGCCCAGACATAATCCGGTCCCGGGCAGGCGGGAGTGGTCACCACCACGGCGGGCGGGGCGCAGACAGGAGCAGGTGCCACATAGACCGGGGCCGGGGCCGTCACCGTGACGACCGGGAGCGGGGGCAGCGGCAGGCCGAACGAAAAGCCGAAGTGAACTCCGGCTTGGGCAGACAAGGATGCCGCGCCAACAAGGGCGACCGCGAGAAGCAATTTAGTTTTCATATGTTTCATTTCTTTTTTTGAGTGGCGTGATTGCCATTCATCCAGTCAGACGAAGGGTTACCTGGGAAGTTACATCATGGCGTGATAATTCGCTGCTGTGCAATGTTTGCGCGGTTAAAGCCATAGCAAGTAACCGTCCAGTTACTTATATTGCAGCGTAAAAATTGTTGAAATATTTTGAAAGATTTGGCCTTTTCCGGCGCATGGCGGGGTTTCCGCCTGTCCGATAAATAGCGCGTTCCCCCTCACCCTGACCCTCTCCCGCCGGGAGAGGGAACAGCCGTTGGACGCGCCAATGACGTTGCGAAACTTTTGAGCAGAAGACCGTCGTAATTTATTGCTTCCTTAAGCGGTAAAAACGCGCGGGCTGGGCGATGGGGTTGGTGACGCAGTTCTGGGAATTGACCTTGGCTGGTACATTCGTAACAGGCGACCAGGCATTGCCGGCGGAAAGGTTGGTGTTCATTTCGAGACCGTAGCTGTTGGCCGTGACCGGCCAGGAGATGACGACCTGGCCGCCCGCGGCCTGCGCCGACAAGGCCGGTGCCGGCTCGGTCTGCACGGCCACGAGCCACATGTGCGCCCCCTGCGACGGCGTGGCTGTCCAAGTAACATTGTAGGTGCCCGGCGCGGTGACGTCCTTGGAGGCCACGACGACCTCGACCTCACAGCTCGCGAGCAGTTGGGAATCCAGCTTGGTGAACCCGTTGTTCGGCGTCGCCGTGACGGAGTTCGCGCCGGAATCGCCCGCCCAGACGGCGACGAGCGTGGCCGGCCCGGTGGTGGTGACACCCAGGCTGGTCTGGGGCGGCGCGAGCACCTTGTTCCATTTCACGTCCTGGATCACGCCGCCGTTTTTCACCTCCACGACGGCAAGGGAGATCTCGTCACCCCCTTCCGGCATGGGCGCGGTGACGTGCTGCCCCGTGCCGCCGGCGGCCGCGAGGACCGAGTAGAGCGCCTCACCAGAGCCGGGATAGAGCGGCGTATAGTCGTGCATGCCGAGCGACACGTAGGTGTTGTTGCTGGTGTCCAACGGAACGGTCGCGGTAAACCCGTTGGTGTCACCGCGGCCGACCCACGCCAGAATCGTGCTGCCATTGGTTTGCGTGGTGATGGCGGACGTGGTCAGGCCGCCCGTGCTGTTGCAGGGAAAGAACGCCAGCGTATGCGCGCCAACCGTTGGGTTCGCGGTTCCGTTGTTTTCAAACAGCAGAAAAGCCAAGAATAGCGCGGGGAAAACCATGACAAACCGGCTGTGGATTTGAAAATGACTACCGGGGTAGATAGACGGCATATTCTTTGCATGATTAGAGGTGGGCGCCAAGAATTTGTTCCAGAAAATGTGGTGCCAGCACCATCAGGGTGCAAAGGGTCGTGGAATTTAAGCCAGGTACAGCTAATTTTAAGGCCCGCCTCCCACGCACCTCCTCTCCCCGACCTTCTCCTCCATTCCATGGAGGAGAGGGAGTCAGAGACCGTAAGTTCGAACCACGGTCCGGACATCGCCACGCCTCAACGTCGCCTGTTTCAACATCGCTCGACAAAACTATTTTCCCGCGCCATCCTGAACGCATGGCATTTGAACCGGAATCGACGTCGCCCTTGGATTCGCTCTGGCAGGAATATGCGCGCGTGTTCCGCGACTGGGATGATCTCACGCTGGCCCGCTGGCTAGCCCAGACACTCGGCCAGTTGGAAGGCCGCGCGTGGCGGCTGTCGCATCCGCTGGTCGGCGCGTATCGCCTCGCCGCCAAGATCGGGCACGACCGCCAGGTATGGCACAAGCGGCTGGCCACGGCACCCGCCGCGTATGCGGAATCGCATTGTTGTCGCGCGCCCTTTCTGCCGCTGCTCACGCGGGATGTGCGCAGCGAAGGCATGATCTGCCAGCATTGCAACGAGATCCTGGTGCCGTTCGACGAGATTCCGGCGGAACTCAAAGAGCCGCTCACGGTTTGGGCGCAGCAATACGAACCTGTCCATGCCGTGGCGCATTGGGACGACCGGCAACGGCGCAAGATGGGCAACTACGACGACGCCTATGAGAACGCCGCCAAGCAGGCTGAAAGGCTGCTCGGAGTAGGCGGACGGGAACTGGCACCCAAGTTTTTGGACCATTATCCCGCCATCATCTGGGAAGATCAGGATGAGTGCTTGGAAGTACGGCCGGAAGACCTGCCCGTCTAAGACGGAGAAGCTCCAAATTCCAACATCCAAGCTCCAAATAAGCACCAAATTCCAAGCTCCAAGCACCAGAGAAATTCCAAACAGACAATAGACCGCCTCGCTTGGTCTACAAAGGTATTGCTTGCAATACACGCACGGCGCGCACGGAGTGACGCGCCCTACCATCCTACTTGGCATTTGAACATCCTTTTGGAGCTTGGCGCTGTGCCACCGCGCGCTTTTTTGGGTTGACGAATCTCACAACTGTGCCATTTTGCTACTACTTAATAGCAAGATTCATCAATGGCAACGGCAAAAACCAGTTTTTTAGACAAAGTGCTTGGGCGCATCGGGCGGCTGGACACGGAAGGGCTGCAAACGGTCGTCCAGCGGCTGGCCCGTGAACGCAGTTTCCTCGAAACCCTCTTTAATACCATTGAGGACGGCGTGCTGGTGGTGGATGAAAACGGGCGGGTCATTTACTTTAACCAGGCGGTGACCCAGCTCATCGGCCTGCAGGCGAGCGAGGAGGAATTGCACATCACCAAATTTCTGCCGGAGGTGGATTGGGAGGCGATCTCCAAAATCGACCGGGCGGGCGGCGATCATGTGTCGCGGCATGAGTTTGAGGTGTTTTATCCGCGGCCGCGTTTTCTCCGGCTCTATGCGGCGCCGCTGGACGGCGAGGCGCGGGGCAGCACCGGCGTGGCCCTGATATTGCACGACGCCACCGAGGCGCGGCAAAAGACGTTTGAGGCGATCGAAAGCGAACGGGTGCAGGCGCTCACCCTGCTGGCCGCGAGCGTGGCGCATGAAATCGGAAATCCGCTGAACGCGCTGCACATCCATCTGCAATTGATGGAGCGCGAGGTGAAAAAACTGAAGCGCGACGAATGGCGGTTGACGGGCGACAAAAAAGCCGGTTCGCGGCCGGCGCACTCCGCCGCAGCCGACCCTGCCGAGATCGGGGGGAAATTGGAGCAGTATCTGGAGGTGGCCAAGGGCGAGATCCACCGGTTGGATTACATCGTGACGCAGTTTCTCGGCGCGATCCGCCCCGCCCCGCTGCAGATGAAGCTCGCTT
>DATHQS010000220.1:0-21657 GCA_035482455.1 Candidatus Acidiferrales bacterium
GGTGGTGGTGCCCAGGGCGACCCCGGCGACGCAGGCGGCCTTGGCGGCGAAGGAGTTGGCCACCCAGTCGTGCGCCATGAAATTGCCGGTCAGCACGATCCACGTGAGCAGCACGCCGAGGTTGCCCATCACGCGCACGAAGCCGGTGGTGAAGGCGTTGTGGGGATGCAGTTTTTTACCGAGCTTGGCCTCGATCTTTTTGGAGGCGGAATCGAGCTTGGTCGGCACGTTCACGGTCGGGGCGGCGAGGAATTTCATGCCGATGAACAACAGGAACAGGAAGGTGAACAACTGCATGATGGCCTTGACCAGGGTGTCGGCGAAGAGCGTCGAGAACCCGGTGAAGGAGAGCGCGCAATAGATCACCTCCATCGAAGCCGCCCCCAGCCCGATCATCATGGCCCAGCGGAACCCCCGGCACGCGCCCTCATTGAGGATGGTGAGGTTGATGGGGCCGACCGGGATGGAGGAAAACAGCGCCGCGATGACGTACCCCGTCAATCCGGCCAACAAGATTGGGTGGTGTTCCATTCAGGGCGCTCCGTCCAGGTCATCCTCGTCCTCCTCGATTTCCCGGCGCCACGCACGGGAGATATGCGGGCGGACGAAGCCGTAGAGCAGATAGCCGGTGAAAAACAACGGCAGCACGTAATACAAAATCTTTTCGCGCAGGACGAACAGGCTGCCGACGAACACGGCGGCGACGACCAGCTTTAAAAAGGTCGTGGACGAACGGAAGCCGAGTGACTTGAAGCTGGGATACTTCACCTCGCTCACCATCATCGCGGACAGAAACAGCAAAACGGACGGCAGCAGCCAGCCCCAGTGGCCGAGGTCCTTGTCATTTTCTTTGAGCTTGATGATGAACAACGTCAGCGAGGCGACGAGGCCGGCGGCGGATGGTATGGGAAAGCCGAGGAAATCCTTGCCGGCGCCCGGGAGGTTCATGGCGGAAAGGCAGTTGAACCGGGCCAGCCGGAAGGCGCCGCAGATGAGATAGATGGAGGCGATGAACCAGCCGAGTTCCACGTATTCATCCGGCAGGGCATTGTGCAGCACGACGCGATGGACGAGAAAGGCCGGGGCGACGCCGAAGGAAACGAGATCAGCCAGCGAATCAAACTCACGGCCAAAGGGGCTTTCATGGCCGCCCATGCGCGCGACCCGGCCGTCGAAAAGGTCAAAGATGCAGGCGAGCAAAATGAAGGCGAGGGCCACCTTGATGGGCATCCAGTTGACGTGATTGTTGATGTCCGGAGTCAGGTTGGCCTCGACGATCTGGGTCAGCGCCACGAAGCCGCAGAAGAGGTTGCCCGCCGTGAAGAGATTCGGCAGGAAATAAATCTTCAATCTTTCGGGTTCAGCGCCCGAAGGTTTGGGTTGCGGTTCGGTGGCCATGAGCTTAGGTGAGTTCGGCCAGGATGCTTTCGCCGCCGACCACGCGGTCGCCGAGCTTGACCTTGACCGTGGCGTTCAAAGGCAAGTAAACATTCACGCGCGAGCCGAACTGGATGAGGCTGATGCGTTCGCCGCGCTGGACGATCTCGTTTTGGGCGACCCAAGGGACGATGCGGCGGGCGATGAGGCCGGCGATGAGGCGGACGCCGACCTTGCGGCCCATGGGTTCGGCGGACTCGATGCCGATAAGGACGTTTTCATTGAACTGCGAACAGTCGGTGCGCATGGCGTTGAGATACTGGCCGGGTTTGTGGCGGAAGAAAGCGATGCGACCCATGACGGGCGAGTTTTGGACGTGGACGTCGAACACGGAAAGAAAGATGGAGATGCGTTGGCATTCGCCGCCCATGAAGTCGGGTTCGGTGGTGGTGTCGATGGTGTCCACCTTGCCGTGGCCGGGGGCAAGAACGAGATTTTTGCCGGTGGGTACGGCGGGGTCGGGGTCGCGGAAGAAATAGAAAGTGAAGACGATGAAGAGCACCCAGAGCACCCCCAGCACGCCGGCGAGCCCGAGCACGAAGGAGGCGACGATCTTGCCGAGGAAGGCCACGCCGAGCAGCAACAATACCGCCGTGCCGGAGAGACCGATGAGTGTCAGCGCAGATTGCGCCGCTTTGCCTGAGTGTTTCACCCGGCTAAAATAAATTTTTTACGCTCCACTTGCAATTCACCATTTTCAGTCCACTTTGGGTTCTGTCGCATTAGAAAGGCGACATTTAACTGAAAAACGGAAAAATTATGTCATTACACACCCCTGATCTCACAAAATTCCCGCCCCGCAGCCCGCGGGTGCGGTTGGGCGGCTACGTGATTTTGCCACGGATGCTGGACAAGGGCCGGGCGACGATCGCCGGCAAGAACGGCGAATATCATTATGCGTGTCCGCTGGACCAGGCGTTCCTGGACTTCGCGGGGATAGATGCCGAGGCGTTGAAAAAGGAACTCAGCAAGAGTGACACGGAAGTTCTGGCCTGGATCAACAAGCATGCCAAACACAAGCGCACGACGCCGGAAATCATTGCGTGGACGAACTGGCAGGAAAACCGCGCGCCCGACAATACCGAAGGACGTGAGTACCTCAATGGAATCCATAAGGCAGGCGCACCCGATCGCGAGGACATCACCTCATGGTTTGATGTGCTGGACATGGACGACTATGTGAGCTACGGCGGCAAAGCGTGAAGCTATTTGCGATTTGGGATTTACGATATACACGCATACCGGTTTAAACCGGTGTGCGGGCAGGTCGTACATCTTAAGTACAAATAAAAAACCGGAAGCGGGGTTTTAATCCTGCTTCCGGTTTTGTTCTTAAGATTAATCAGGCGGCCGGGGCGGCTTCAGTTTTCCAGGCGGTGATCTTGTCGATGCGCTGGCGGCGTTTCTGGCCGCTCATCTCGATCTCCACTTCGTCGCCGACCTTGTGGTTGACGAGGGCCATGGCCACGGGGGTGAGGTAGCTGATGATGCCCTTGTCGGGATCGGAATCCCAGGCACCAAGAACGGTGAAGGTCTCGACATGGTTCGATTGAACGTCGGTCACCTGGACAATGGTGCCAGGGCCGACGAGCTCGGTGCTGACATTGGTGAAATCGGCCCCGCGCGCACGGTTGAGGGCGGCTTCGAGATCCTCCTTCTGGCGCATGAGAATCTTCTGCATTTCCTTGGCGGCCTTGTATTCGTGGTTTTCGCGCAAGTCGCCGTAGCTGCGGGCGATGGCAATCTCCTTGGAGTTCGCGGGAATCTTCTTCTCGACGAGTTCCTGATATTCAACGCGGCGGCGTTCGAGGCTTTCCCACGAGACGATGAGCGTGGCTTCCTGCTTGGTCTGTTCGCCGCTGACGAGCACCTGGACGGCGGGGTGGGCCTTGACGAGGCGGGCGAGGAGCGAGCGCTTGTCCATGTCATCAAACACGGGCGAGAGCTTCAGGGCACGGGTCAAATCCTTGATGATCTCGATGTCGGCGGAGGCGGTGAGCTCGGCGATCAGCGCCTGGTCTTCGAGGATGAAATCGCGGAGGCGGTTGGAGCGCCGTTCGTTGAACTGGTCGCGTTCCATGGCGGAAAGCATGGCGCGGAAAACCTCGGGTCCAAGGATGTCCACGAAGTCCTCGTTGCGTTCCTTGGCGAACCACAGGAGCAATTCGCTGCTGGCACTGTGCTGGTTGATGTGGCGGGCGAGCGTTTCCTTGAGCTGGCCCAGCATGCCATTGGTGATGAGGAGATTTGCGATTTCCTTGGCAAGCTTGGCAGAAACCAGGTTGATGGCGCCGCGCAACACTTCCGACCAGCGTTCGGGATTGGCGGCCTTGAACGATTCCAAGGCGCGATGATGTTTGGCGGCGGGAATGGCCTCGAGCAGCGCGCCGAACTTGATGCCGTCCTGCGACCAGATCTGGGCGGCAGTGACTTCGCCGGCAACGGGCTGGGCGGCGGCATCGGCGCGCAGTTCATCGCGGACGAAAATCGCCTCGAGGGCGACGGCCGGCTGGGTGCGTTGATACGCCGAGATGTCGGCGTTCAGGGCGGCGATCACTTCGTTGGCCGCGGCATACTTGTCTTTCAGGTCGGGTACGGCCTTGAGAATTTCGGCCACGACGAGAATGCGGGCCTTCAAGCCTTTGGCCGCGCGGAAATCCGTGAGGACGCGGTCTTGCAGGGACGTTTCCTGGGCCTGATAGACGACCGGCTCGGTTTTTTTGACGGGCACGATAAAGTGGCCGTCTTTTTTCATTTCGCGCTTGGCGGTTTCCCACCATTTCTTCCAGTCGTCACGGATGACGTCAGGGACGAGCGCGGCCTGGATCTGGTCGGTGGTCGCCTTGCCGCCAAAACTGTTGAGCACCAGCTTGATGAGGTCGAGGTGATGCGCGGCGAGATGGCGCACGGCTTCGATATCCGCGGCCTTGCGGGCGAGGATGTGGTCCTTCGGAATCGCCTTGAGTTGTTCCGCAGCGAATGACAGATCCATCGTGTGGCCGGACTTGCCGGGGAAATCGATGGTGAAGCGTGCAAAGACGGTATCCACCGCCTTGATCTTGCCGAAACCCCAGCTACGATGCGAACAGCAACCGCCTTCGACGAGGTGGGTGAGGGGTTCAACGTGCTTGCCCTCGATCTTGCCCGCCGCCGCCAGTTTTTCGAATTCTTCTCTCATAATAAGTTTTTATCTCGCGTCCCGAAATCAGGTTTCCCACATTAAACGAATTGAACGTACAAAATCCAAGACAAATTGCAGCCCGAGTTTTATCGCAACGGCTAAATAGCGGCGAATTTACTGAGAATCTGCTGGAAACGGCGCTGGCCACGGCGCGGCTTTCGCCGGTGGATCGCGGCCTGTGCCATGAGCTGGTCTGCGGGGTGGTGCGATGGCAGGCGACGCTCGACTGCCTGATCGCCCGCAAAACCACGCCGGGCCGGGAACAACGGCCGGCGCTGCAAAACCTTCTGCGGCTGGGTCTTTACCAGATTTTCTGGCTCGACCGCATCCCGCCGCACGCGGCCGTCCACGAGACGGTCGAACTGGCCAAGCGCGCCGGATATCATACGCAGGCGGGTTTCATCAATGCCGTGCTGCGCGGGTATCTGCGCGAGACGGAGGAGATCCGGAAGATTTTGGCGGACATGAAGGTTTCCCAGCCGGCGCTCGGGTGGTCGCATCCGGAATGGCTGGTGGAGAGGTGGCGGAAGGGATTTGGTGAAGAGAAGACTCGGCAGTTGCTGGAATGGAACAACACGCCGCCAAAGACCTTTGCGCGCATCAACACGCTCAAGACGGATGCCACCAAGCTGATTGAACGCTGGCGTGAAGAAAACGTGGAGTATGATTTTGTGACGCGCGACTGGACGGGGGAGAACGTGGCGTATGAATTGAAGGCGCATCCGCCGCTGCATTCGCTGGGAAGTTTTCGCGACGGATGGTTTTATGTGCAAGACCCGAGCACGCTGCTCGCACCGGTGTTGCTTGGGGCCAAGCCGGGTGAAACGGTTTTGGACCTGTGTTCCGCGCCCGGCGGCAAGACCACGTTCATGGCGCAGCAGATGCAGAACGAGGGCAAGATCATCGCCTACGATCTCGATCTGAACCGGCTGAAGCTGGTGAAGGAAAACTGCAAGCGTCTCGGGGTGACGAATGTGGAAACCATGGTGGGGTCGATCGCCGATTTCCAAGCGGCCACGTTTGACCGGATCCTGATCGATGCCCCGTGCTCGAACACCGGCGTCGTGCGCCGCCGGGTGGACCTGCGCTGGCGCATCCAATCCGCCGAGATCGAGCGCTTGCGCGCCACGCAGCTTGATCTGCTCAACCATGCCGCGCCGAAATTAAAGCCCGGCGGCGTGCTGGTCTACAGCACGTGCAGCCTTGAGCCGGAGGAAAATTCGGAGGTGGTGAAGCAGTTTCTGGCCGGGAACCAAGATTTTAAACTGGAAGCCGAGCGCCAGTTGCTGCCGTTTGACGATGGGGTGGATGGCGCTTACGTTGCGAAGCTTAAACTGGATTGATCTATGGAACTGGACCTGGAAAAAGAATATGCCGACCGGGCTTATCAGATTCTGGCGAGCCTGGTGACGCCGCGGCCCATTGCGCTGGTGACGACCATTAGCGCGGATGGCAAGGTGAATGCCGCGCCGTTCAGCTTCTTCAACCTTATGGGGGCGAATCCGCCCATCTGCGCGTTTGCGCCGGGTAATCGCGAGGACGGGACGCCCAAGGATACGGCGCTCAACATCCGGTCGATGCATGAATTTGTGGTGAACCTGGTGGATGAAGCCATCGCGGAGGCGATGAACCAGTGCGCGGCTTCGCTGCCTTACGGGGAAAGCGAATTGACGCGCGCAGGGTTGACGGCGGCGCCGTCGTCGGTGGTGAAGCCGCCGCGGATCGTGGAGGCGCCAGCGAGTTTGGAATGTACCGAGTGGGGGACGTTGCAGATTGGCGGGAACCGGATGGTGATCGGGCTCATCAAGCGCGTGCATCTGCGGGATGAATTGTTTGATGTGGAGAAGAAGCGGGTGCGCACGGATAAATTGCTGACGATCGGGCGCATGGCTTCACCGCACTGGTATTGCAAGACGGGCGAGCGGTTTGAGATGATCCGGCCGGCGTAACAGTTGAAGAAATTCGCCGCGATAAGTGGAAAATTTCAACAATGAACAAGACCATTACACGCAAGGGAAAACCAATCATCGTATTGGCATGCTCAACTGTGGTTTTAGCAATGCTCGTATTTCTGCTAAAAGACTTTGTGGGCGGAGAGCGCACTTATCATGTAGAATACGTGGATTTCGACCAGGTGCGATTGTATGCGTTCGATGCAAATTCTCAAATAAGAGCCTTGTTAGTGAGAAACCCGACAAACGATGCGTCATCCGCATTCAATGCGGGTGACAGACGATTTGTGGGCGTCTTTTCAATCGGTGTCGATGCGCCGGGTGTGGAAGCCTTGGAAAAAACCAATAGCGCATTCATAGATTCGAATGGAGTGAAAGTCATATGTGGAACAACGGAGATATTACGATCACAGTCATCGAAGGAACTTAATCTTGCTGCTTATAAGTACGCGTCTGATTACAACAGATGCCTGCTCGGCTTGTTGTTGAAAAGCAGCGATGTAAATCCGACACGTTAGACTGTCATATTTCAAACGGAGTGCCAAATCGCATAAAATCATTTCCATTGGGCCCAGTAGTTTTCAAAGGATTGCTGGTCGCGGGCGGGGTGGAGGCCGTGTTCATCGTGCCAAACGACGGCGGCGTGGCCGTGGGAGAAACGCAATTCCCAAGGGATATGATACGCGCCGGCTTCGAGCCAGAGCAGGTGGTCACCTGCTTTTAAAGAACGCGGCAGGGGAATGCGCGCGAGCTGGTCGAAGGCCATACAGGTGGGGCCGTAAACGGTAGTGAGGGCCGGTTTGCCGGTGTGGTCATCCAGCGGCAGGAGTTCGTGCTGTTCCCAAAGCGAGTTCATGGCGTTCATGGTGCGGCCGCTGTCGCAGATGAGGTGGCGGAGGCCGCGCCGTTCCTTGACGTCGAGGATTTTCACCACGAGGACGCCGCTGCTGGCGGTGAGGAAGCGGCCGTTCTCCAGCCAGACTTCGCGCAGGTCGGGGAACAGCTTGGCCGATTGGCGCAGCATTTGGGCGAAGGAACGCAGGCCGAATTCGCCATCATAGACCTTGCTGCTGCGGGACAGGACGTGGCGCACGGGCATGCCGCCGCCGATATCGAGATAGAGCGGGCTGAATTTGGCGGCGCGGCAAATGGCGGCAACCTCGGCAATGGTGCGTTCGTAGATGGCCGCGGAAGGGATGTTCGTACGCAGGTGAAAATGGACGGTCTCAATGAGCGCCTTGGCGCGCAGCAGTTTTTTCAGCGCGGCGACGGCTTCTTCGGGCGTGAAACCGAACTGGGTGGGGAATTGCGGGTTTTCCGGGTCAAATTCTTCGGTCGCCAAAATCCGGACGCCGCAGCGCCAGTGCAGGTCTTTGGCCATCGGCAGCAGGGCGGCGAGTTCAGCGGGGGAATCAAAATTTACGGAAAGCCCGGGGAGTTCGAAGCGTGGCAGCCAGCGGTGTTTGGCCGGGCCGTTGACGAGGATGTTGGCGGGGGCATAGCCCTCGGCCACCGCGGCGCGCAGCTCGAATTCGCTGACGACCTCGATGGGGCGGCCCTGGTTGCGCCACCAGCGGAGCAGGGGGGCGACGGGCTGGGTTTTGCAGGAGAGCCAGTGCTGAAAGGAAATTTTTAGTTTTGGATTTTGAGTGTTTAGTGAAAAACCGGCGGCGACGAGGGCGTTATCGAATTCCGTAAGCCGCTCAGCAACGGGAAACGCCGAGCAGAGGTAAAACGGCGTGCGGGTGGAAAGCGAAAGCGCCTCACGGGTGAGGCGCTTCCAGAATTCAATCGTTTCGGGCGAATGGCCGAAATCTAGACGGTTTTCTTTTTTGTCTGACATGGATCGCGGCGCACTAGATGTTCTGTTTCTATTTATTCCTAGGAAACTCAGAGACATTTAGACGTGAATTTGCTGATGCCTTAATAAAACCCATCAAAGCCAGAACAAAAGCAATAGTCCAGGCTGCGAAATCGCCAGCAAGGCGGAATCGAAAATGAGCCAAAAGCGCGGCTTTGACCTCAGCAAAATGTGATTGAACCCACCCATGTTCGTCGTACTTAAGCTGATCTGCCGAAACTGGCAGCGCGACATTGTCATAGAGATACGAATTGGCCCCAAAAAATAGAGCTGAAAAAATAAGAAGAGCAATCTGGGAATAAAATAAAAAAGGCCCCAACTGAAGCCTGGTATCTTCTTTTTTGTTAACTAAAACTCCACATTGCCTGATAAGAAGCCCAAAAATAAAAGCGGCCAGGATTGATGACGGCCAGGTTATGGCAAGCCAGTCATGAATCTTGATTAAACCTCCAACACTGATGTGTTTAAAATGAAAAGTGATGAGGTATGCCGCAAATAAGCTGATGCCCAGCAGGGCGTAAGCCGCAGACAGGATGATGGCAATATTTCTGTTCAGCATAGTTCTAATTCCACCCATCCCGGCCATGCATCACAGTCAGAGTCAGGCGCAACGCCTGTCCTACATGCCCATGATCTGATAGCCACCGTCCACGTAGAGGACCTGGCCGGTGATGGCCGCCGCGCCGTCACTGGCGAGGAATGCGCCGGTGTGGCCTAGCTCTTCCGTGGTGCAACTGCGCTTGAGCGGCGCATGCGCTTCGTAGTGTTTCATCATGTCGCTAAAGCCGGCGATGCCGCGGGCGGCGAGCGTTTGCACGGGGCCGGCGCTGATGCAGTTGACGCGGATCTTTTTCGGACCCAAATCGTAGGCGAGGTAGCGCGTGCTGGCTTCGAGGGCGGCTTTGGCGACGCCCATGACGTTGTAATGCGGAACCACTTTTTCCGCGCCGTAATAGCTCATGGCCACGATGCTGCCGCCATCGGTCATCAATGGGGCGGCGGCGCGGGAGAGGGCGACGAGGGAATAGGCGCTGACGTCGTGGGCTACACGGAACGCTTCGCGGCTGGTGTTGACGAATTCGCCTTCAAGGGCGTCTTTGGGCGCGTAGGCGACGGAGTGGAGGAGGAGGTTCAGCTTGCCGAACTTGGCACCGACCTCGCTGAAAACGCGGGCGATGTCCTCGTCCTTGGTGACGTCGCAGGGGAGGATGAGGGTGTCGGAGCCGAAGGTGCCGGCGAGTTCCTCGACGTTATCCTTGAGGCGTTCGCCCTGGTAGGTGAAGGCGAGTTTGGCGCCTTCGCGGGCCCAGGCCTGGGCGATGGCCCAGGCGATGGAGCGTTTGTTGGCGACGCCGAAGACGATTCCGGTTTTTCCAGTGAGCAATGACATGGCAGAAGGTTAAAACTTTTTGGGGTTGGGGTGCAAAGAAAATTAAACGGCGGGGAGGCGGGCAGTACCAATGTGTCAAGATACGGCACCCCAGTAGTCCGATTCCGTCGCCTGACGCTACGCTCGGCGACGGGGACAGCGCAGCGCGCTGTCCCTACCAATATCATCGTCCAGTCTCGACTCGTGCGGGGGGACAAATTAAGCTGCGCGGATGGATGCAAATCAACTCGCCGACGGCCTGATCCAGTATTTGATGCTGATCGCGCTGTTGACGTTTCATGAGTTCGGGCACGCGTGGACGGCGATGATGTGCGGTGATGACACGGCCAAGTCGCAGGGCCGCGTGTCGCTGAACCCGGTGGTGCACATCGACCCGATCGGCACGGTGTTGATGCCGTTGCTGATGATCTTTCTCCCCGGCGGAATCAACCGCTACATGATCGGGTGGGCGAAGCCGGTGCCGGTGAACCCGGACAATCTGCGGCACAAAAAATTTGACGACATCCTGGTGACGCTGGCCGGCCCGGGGATGAACCTGATCCTGGCGGTGGGGTTGGTGGGGCTGGCGAAAGCCTGCCTGGCCTTTAACAGCCTCCCGATGGCCCAAGTTTGTTATGATGCGGCAAGGTTGAGCCTGTTGCTTTGCTTTTTTAACCTGATTCCCATACCGCCACTGGACGGTTCGCAGGTGATGCGGGTGGTGACGGGCATGACGTGGGAGGCTTACATGGCTTTCGCCCAATTTGGCTTCATCGGGGTGGTTTTGGTGATGCAAATCCCGCAAGTCCGCCAGACGGTATGGTCCATGACCGAGGGAACGCTGGATTTGCTCTGCCGGATTTTTGGGGTCTATGTCTTTTAGCGGGGATCAACCAAACTTGCGATGGGGCTGAGCAGGAAGCGTCGCATTGTGAGTGTGGTTATTGGTCCGGGCCATGCCCGGCGCGCACGGAGTGACGCCCCCTGCCTATCGCGGGTCGCCCACGCCTCAACGTGCCCGCTACGCGGGCAGACAACGTCGCAGCGCGACCATTGCCACCGCAAGAATGTGTTGGATTTTCAATGGTTTTACGGCGGCGGAAGGCCGGGTGTCAGTGAATGTGCCAGCAAATCGGCGGTGGGTTGAATGACCCGCCAAGATTCGGCAGAAGTTCACCACCACCCGCCCACTACCGGCTAACCGTGCCGTGCTGAAATGGTTCACGATTCAGAACCAAGAAAGACAGCACATGAAGAATCGGTTCAATCTGTTCCAACGTTCCGGGGTGTTCTATTGCGAGGACACCACGACCGGCAAGCAAACCTCCCTGCGCACCCGCGACCGGGCCGACGCCGTGCGCCTGCTCCACGTCAAAAACGAAGCCATGCACCAGCCGGCCATGAACCTGCAAATTCCCCTGACCAAGCCGGTTAGCTGGCTGCCCGACAAGATTATTTTTAACCTCGCCTGGCAGCATCAGGAGTTTTTGAAAGAAGTCAGTGAGTTGGAAGAGAAGGATTTATCCGACGCACAAAAGTCGAAACTCGAAGAGATTGAAAAGCAGGCAGACAGGGAAATGGATTCTTTTATACCGCGCTGATGCTTATACCAAAAGAAATGCCTTCCGCCCACCGCCAATGGCAAGAAGAGCCGGTAGTTCAGGTGAATTTTAGCCTTAGAATCTCCAGGTCAGGTCGGTTTGCAACAGGACATAGTCTTTGATCGGGTTGATTCCGGGGATGTCCAGGTTGTTGCCGCCCGTGCCGAGGCCGCTGTTGATGCGGGTGGCATAGCCGGCGCGGACGGTGCCAATGATGCAGTCGGTGAAACTGTACGCAAACGCGGAATAAACCCCCTCGAGATTGCCGCGGCCTTCAAAGAAGTCTGAGTCGATCAGGTTCACGTCCAGCGCGTACTGTTCAATATGCTGCCAGTAAACGCGCGCCTCCCAGGTGTTTTTCTTGGAGGTTGAACCATAGACCAAACCTTGCGTTGGGCCATAAACCGGCCCCGCGCTGCCGATGCCAAAACCGATCTGATAAGCCTTGTCCTGGCCGTTGACCGGTCCGCTGTGGCCGGGAAAAGCCGCCGGGTCGGCCCCATACGCCGCCCGCGCCCGGTCGCTGCCATCGAAGTTATAGGAGAAATCACCAAATAACCGGGCTTGCAGGGCGCCAAGGGGCGTTTTCGGAATCCTGAAACCGAACTCGAATGGGACTTCCAAGATCAGCAGATCATTGATGCCGCTTTGATTGTAAGCCGCGATGTTGGGCGCGCTCGCGCCGGGAACACCGGCATTCAATCCGGCTGCGTTGCCCTGCCCGACAAATGGCAGGTTCAACCCGTTGCCACTGGGACCGGTGCCCGAGTAGGCATAAACCACCGGGGCGATCTTGAAGTTCATGTCCTTGGTGATGTTCACATTGGCACCGAGCTGCCAGGCCGTCAGGAAAGCGTCCGATGACGGCAACTGGTTGGCCGAACCGGGATCCGCATAATCGAACTGGCCAAAGTCGGCAAACAGATCCACGTTGCCGGCCTTTAATTTGAATTTCTCAAAGGCCCCTTCCGGGTTGATGTCCGAATCCCAAACCATCGGCGTGGTGTAGAGCGGCTGGGGCATCCGGCCCACGCACATCTCGTACCAGTCGGCGGGATGCCAGCCGATGAACGCCTGGCCGATGTTGATGCCGCTGCCCGACTTGTCCGAGGGCGTGGCCGAGCCGCCAGTCGTGTTGTTGCCAAAAGTGGCCCAGGGCGAACGCGGATTAGTGGATGTTTCCAGCCGCAAGCCATAGTTGAAATTGTCCACGAGATCACCGCGCAGACCGATGCGCAATGCATAACGGAACCGCTCCCGGTAAAAAGTGTCGGGCGACACGCCTGCGGCGTTGTTCACACCGCGATATTCGTACCGCAGGCGCAGGTCGCCATAAAGCTGCATGCTCTTGATGGTGTCGGTCATCTTCCACCGCGGGTCAGGCGCGCTGGCCGTGTTCACGAAGTTGGTCTGTGCCATCGCCGACTGGGCTTCGAACTGCGCATTGGTGGCAATCATCTGCACCTGGCCCAGTTGTGATTGCAAGGCCTGAATCTGCTGTTGATCCTGTTCGTGGACCGTTTTTAACTCCTGCACCGCTTTTTGCAGCGCTTGGAAATCTTCGTCACTGACGGTTGCGCCCGCTTGGTTGGGAAGATTGATTCCTACCACACCACCAATAACTGCCACATTACCGACAACTCGGGTTAATTTCATGAGTAATACGATATGTAAGGAATAGCGGACTAATTTTTAGGTTGTTACACAGATCACGAGCCTGATTTCCACCCGACGACCAATCCGTCCGGCAAGCGTACGCCGTTCGTTGGGTTGAAGGCCGCTTCATCCGGCCACGCGCCCCCGCCTTCGAGGTGGAGGATGGTGCTTTGTTGCGGGGCAATGATGACCGGGATGGTCGCGTAGCCATAACCATTGGCCTTTGCCACCACGGTGTATTTTCCGGGCGCGAGCTGCACCGCTGCGGGGTTTTGCAGCATGGTTCCAGTGTCATTGTGGACTTTCTGCAGCAGTCTTCCATCGCTTGTGAGAATTTTATAATTGGAATGACTCTGCCCAGACTCGTTGCGGCTGTTGAATTCAGCGCCCGCTTCATAGGCGGAATAAACCACCAGGGTGCCATTGGTGGTATTGATTGCCGCCGGTTGCGATAGTTGCGGGCCGACGGTACCAAGCACGAGCTTGTTACCGCTGGCGCAACCCGACAAAAAAATTATGGACAAACCGGCCAGGAGTGGGAAAAAATTTCGCATACATTTCAGCATTCTCTAACACGTTTATGTTTCCGCTGAAACTTAATGAACGGATTTTAATTCATGATTCAGCACATTTTAATGTCTGGCTGGTGCTGGTCAGCTCACGGCTATGAGCGAAGCCTGTTCATCATGGTCATCGCGGACCACTCCGGTTGCGTGGGGATCAAGCATCGGCTTTCCATCCACGAGAAACCGGTAGGTGTGATGGCCATGCCGCAGTTCCACCCGGGTCACCCACCAGCCATCCGGCGATCTTTCCATGGGCAACGGATGCCAGTGGCTAAAATCGCCTGCGAGTTCCACCATTTTGGCGGCCGGTGCGGCGCAATAAAAATTGACCGGCTTGTGTGAGTTGTGGGCGGAATATCGCCCGTGGCCTGGAATATTTCCCATGGTGTTCATAAGAGCCTTCATCGCATGGTCGTTTCAATTTTTACATCATCACGGTTGAATGTTTTACCGCGGGCGAATCCACCTTTTGCTTCGAAGGCTGTTACTCCCCCGGTGTTTTGCCCGTCATAGATAATTGACGGTTAAAAGATTAAAACCGCGTGAACCGTTGATTAAAATCCGGCCACGGCCGGCCGGGAGGGTTTCTGAACGGATTTTAATCAAACGTTTACTGCGCTTTAATCAACGTTTGGTCTACTTAATTGTCGAAGTTACACAACATTATGAGAATTCTGCTGGCCGAAGATGAAAAGAAGGTTGCCGACATCATTGTGCGCGGCCTTAAGGCTGAACGCTTTGCCGTGGATATCTGCCCTGACGGGCAGGCCGCGTGGGAAACTGCCGAGGCTTATGATTATGACCTCATCATCCTCGATCTGATGCTGCCCAAGCTCAGCGGCACCGAAGTTTTGGAGAAGATAAGGCGCAAAAATCAGCATGTGCCCATACTGATCCTCACCGCCCGTGATGCCATGGCGGACAAGGTGAAGAATTTCGAAGCCGGTGCCGACGATTATTTGACCAAACCATTTGCTTTTGCTGAATTGCTTGTGCGCATCAAGGCATTGCTGCGACGTGGGCCGGTGAATCGTTCCAGCGTCCTACGCGTCGCGGATCTGGAAATTGACCGCTTGTCACAGAATGTGAGGCGGGGAGGGAAAAAAATTGATCTGACGGCCAAGGAATACTCGCTTTTGGAGTATCTGGCCACGCATCCGGGCCGGGTATTTTCCCGCACGATGATCATCGAACACGTCTGGGATCAAAGTTTCCAAGGCCTGACCAACATCGTGGATGTCTATGTGCGGCACCTGCGGGAAAAGGTGGATGATGCGTCCCCGGTCAAGCTGCTCCGCACGGTGCGTGGTGTCGGTTACAGCCTCAATGATGAAGTGCAGGCATGAACACGCGCTCTATCAGCTTCAGGTTGGTTGCCTGGTACGCCGGCTGGCTGGCGGCAATTTTCGTGTTGCTGTGCGCGCTCTTGTACCTCGACCTGCGGCATTTTCTGGAAAGCGATTTGCGCGAGTCTCAGTTGCGCCGTGCTCATCAGATTGGCGATGCACTGCTCGCTCACGTCAAACAATCCGGCGAAGCATATGTTGCCAGCCAGGCCAAGGATTGGTATGAACCCGAGGTCAACGACCGCTTTATCCGCATCACGCGCGCGGATGGCACCTTGGTTTATGCCCCCGGCATGCCTCATGATGGGAGTTTTGACCCGGCACAGGTTTCCATCTCGTCATCCTCGAAAACGGAATCGTTCACTAAATATGTGCTGCCGGGGAAAAAGACGCTGCTGGTCGCCTCGCTAAATTTCAAGTCGGCAGGCAATCCCGATTATTTCGTGGAATTTGGCCAGCTGTTGGATCCGGTCGATTCGATGCTCAACCATCTGCTGCTCCAACTGATGCTGGGCTTGCCGCTGGCGGTCATCATCATCACCTGTGGCGGCTATCTGCTGGTCCGGCGGGCATTGACGCCAGTTGAACAGATCACTCGTGCGGCGGAACGCATCACGCAGCATAACTTGAGCGAACGGCTGCCCATTGCTCAAACTGGCGATGAAATGGAGCGGTTGTCCGTTTCACTGAACCGGATGATCGCGCGTTTGGATGACGCCTTTCAAAATTCCAAACGTTTCGTGGCAGACGCTTCGCACGAGCTGCGTACGCCCCTCACGATTCTGCGCGGCGAGCTGGAAAGCATGGCCGAAGATTTGCGGGTGGATGCCGAATGGCGTGAACGCGCCGCCAGCATGCTTGAGGAAGCGGTGCACCTGAGCAAAATTGTGGAGCAGTTGTTCACACTTTCGCGGCTCGATGCCGGTGAAGCCCGGGCGGAATGGAGCCGGTTTGATTTAAGCGAGCTGGCCAAAACCACCGCCGACCAATTGAGCCTGCTGGCGGAGGACAAGGGCATATCAATCTCCTGTGACGCCGGCCAGCCGATGCCGGTGGAAGGTGATCGGGTACGTCTCAAGCAAGTTATCGTCAACCTGCTTGATAACGCCATCAAATACACCCCAAAAAACGGGGGCATCAAACTGCGGGTTCACGGCGTTAACGGACACGTCGTATTGGAAGTGGAGGATAATGGCATCGGCATTCCAGCCGATGCGTTGCTGCATGTCTTTGAGCGGTTTTATCGTGTTGATCAGATGCGGGCCGACGGTTCCGAGAGCGCCGGGCTTGGGTTGTCCATTGTAAAATCCATTTGTGCCGCGCACGGGGCGGAAGTTGAGGCGACCAGTGTTCCTGCTCACGGCAGTTGTTTTCGCGTCACGTTGCCCTTGTCGAAAGGTTAAGAGTTTTCCCCTCATGAAATTTAAAATGCCAAATTATGCCACCAGTTCGAAGTCCGGCATCATTGCTACTCTGGTCGCGCTAACGGTCGTCGTGCTCGGCTTGGTTTGGTCGGCTCATCATGCCCAGGCCCAGGTCGCCGCCACTGCGGATTCCACCGATGCCACCGCCGGCGTGGCCAAAGTGACCCGGGAAGATTTGTTCAAGGAGGTGACCATTCCGGGGGAATTCAGGCCGTATCAAGAGGTCGCCCTGCACGCGAAGGTTTCGGGTTACGTCAGTAAAATGAATGTGGATTTTGGCGACAGCGTGAAGGCTGGACAGCTTTTGGCCACGCTTGAAGTGCCCGAGTTGCAGGCGGAACTGGTGAACGCGCAAGCCACGGTCACGAAGACCGAGGCGGACAATGCCAACGCCCACCTGATCTTTGGCCGGTTACAAGCGGTCAACCAAGAACACGCCAATCTGGTCGCACAACAGGATCTCGATACCGCCGGTGCGAACGACAAGACCACCGCTGCCGCCCTTGCTGCGGCCAGGGCCAACGTTGAAAAATATCAAACCATGGTCGGCTATACGCAAATAACCGCACCGTTTGATGGTGTGGTCACTCATCGCTATGCCGACACGGGAACCCTCATTCAGGCGGGCACTTCATCGGACTCCCAGGCGCTCCCATTGGTGCGCGTCTCGGATAACTACAAGCTGCGCCTCGATTTTCCCGTCACGGTGGATTACGTGAAGGATGTCAAACTCGGCGATCCGGTCGAGGTGCGGGTGGAATCCGCCAATGGCAAAGCTTTCACAGGCACCATTTCCCGTTTCACCCATCATGTGGACGAGGATACCCGAACCATGATCACGGAAATCGAGGTGCCCAATCCCGATCTGGAACTGATTCCCGGGATGTACGCGACGGTGGTTTTGAAAGTGGAGCGACATCCGCAGGTGTTGGCCGTGCCTACTGAGGCTGTGGCCGGTGAAAAGTCACCCGTGGTGTACGTCGTTAACCGCGATAACCAGATTGAGGAGCATCCGGTCAAACTGGGTTTGGAAACTTCCAACAAGTACGAGGTTTTATCCGGCTTGCACGAAGGTGACTTGGTGGTCATCGGCAACCATTCCGGCTTTCAGTCCGGTCAGAAAGTTGCGCCCAAACTCGTCCAGCTTTCCCTCCGTGATGAGAATTGAGATCAAGCCTTTCCATGACCGTGTGCGTTTCACCCCACCCGTCAATTTTGTGCCGGCAAAGCAACCTGCCGGCAGGTCACGCGCTGGCCGCTGCTTTTTAAGAGGCCGCCCGCCCGGGAAAAGCCGTTTCGGGCGGAAATCGTTTTGACCGTATGAATGCTGTTTTAAACCCCACGCAGTTCGAAATCCTTCGCCGCTTGGATGCCTGTACGCTGGCCAATGCGATCGAGACTTTTCAATCGCGCCTGCGCAATGAGGGGTTCATCGACAATTCGGTGCGATGTTTGTTTCCCCGGTTGAACCCCATGCTGGGTTATGCCGCCACCGTGAAAGTCCGGGGCTCCGCCCCGCCGACCGCCGACCGGCACTACCCGGACCGGACTGACTGGTGGGACTATGTCTCAACGCTGCCCTCGCCCCGGGTCGTGGTGGTTCAAGATGTGGCGACGAAGGTCGGACTTGGATCGTTGCTGGGCGCGGTACATGTCAACATCCTGCGCGCCATTGGTTGCGCAGGCGCGGTGACCAACGGCTCGGTGCGCGATCTGCCGGCTGCGGAGAACCTGGGCTTTCAACTGTTTGCCGGCAGTGTTTCCGTCTCGCATGCCTATGTGCACATCGTGGAATTTGGCACGCCGGTCGAAATCGGCGGATTAAAAATCCAGTCTGGTGACCTGCTCCATGGCGATCTGCACGGTGTGCAATCCATCCCGGCGGCGATTGCCGGCGAAATTCCTCTCGCCGCTGCGAAAATCATTTCCCGGGAGCAAGAATTGATCACCCTTTGCCAGTCGAAAGATTTTTCGATTGAGAAACTGCGTGCCGCCATCGCCAGTGACCGCTGCTAAACCCACCGCTTTCTCATGTCACGCTTCGCCATCCGACTGCCCTATCTCATCATTGTGATTTGCCTCATCACTTGCGTGGTGGGCGTGACCAGCCTGGTACGCATGCCGGTGGATCTGTTTCCACCCATCAAGATTCCCGTCGTGGTCGTCGCCACTTTTTTCAACGGCATGCCGCCCGAACAGATTGAGACGGACATCACCGGCCGGTTTGAACGGTTTTTCACGCTGGCCAGCGGGGTGGATCACATCGAATCCCGTTCGCTGCCCGGGGTAAGCCTCATCAAGATTTATTTTCAACCCGGCTACAATGCCGACTCGGCCGTGACCAGCATCGGCAATCTGGCCATGGCGGATTTGCGCAAGTTGCCGCCCGGCACCCTGCCGCCGGTCGTTTTGCAATTTGATGCGTCGAGCCTGCCGGTCTGTTTGATCACGTTGAAGGGCGAAGGATTGAACGAGGCGAAGCTCCGCGACCTCGGCCAGTTTGACGTGCGCAACCAGGTCGCCAATGTGCCGGGCGCCTCCGTGCCCCAGCCGTTTGGCGGGCGTTACCGCCAGATCATGGTCTACGTGGATCCGCTTAAATTGGAATCACACCAGTTAAGCGTCATGGATGTCGTCCGCACGGTGAACAACGCCAATCTGATTCTGCCCGCCGGCGATGTGAAGATCGGGCCTTACGACTACAATCTTTATGTCAACAGCCAGATTGATGCCTTGCAGGACATCAACCGGATCCCGTTGAAAACCATCGGCAATGCTTCCGTGCTCGTCGGCGATATCGGCCACGCGGTGGATGGTTCGCAAATCCAATACAACGTCGTGCGGGTGGACGGCCAGCCGTCCGTTTATCTGCCGGTGCTCAAACAAGGCGGCGACGCCAACACCATCGCCGTCGTGGACGGCATCAAGGCGGCGGTGGCCAATCTGTTTGATGTGCCAAAACAACTCGTGTCCAAGGTGGTGTTTGACCAGTCGGTCTTCGTGCGCAACGCCATCGAAAACCTCATCCACGAGGCGTTGATCGGCCTGGTGCTGACCGGCCTGATGATTCTTGTTTTTCTCGGCAGCATGCGGGCCACCATCGCGGTGTTTCTTTCGATTCCGCTCTCCGCGCTCGCCGCATTTATCGCGCTATCGATGGGCAACGGCACCATCAACGCGATGATTCTTGGCGGACTGGCGCTGGCGTTTTCGCGGCTGATTGACAATTCCGTCGTCGTGCTGGAAAACATTTTCCGACACATGGAAATGGGCGAGACGCCCGAAGTGGCCGCTGAACGTGGCGGCCAGGAAGTCGCGCTGCCGGTGCTCGCCGCAACGCTTACAACGGCCATCGTTTTCTTCCCGGTCATCTTTCTCTACGGGGTAAGCAAATTCCTGTTTATGGCGCTGGCATCGTCGGTGATCCTCTCATTGTTCGCCTCGTATGTGGTCGCCCTGACGGTGGTGCCGTTATTTTGCGCGAAATTGATTCGCGGCCATCAGGAACACAAGGAGGCCGGGCATCCCGAAACCGGCGAACCCAGGCCGCACGGCTGGCTGGAACGTTTCAATGTGTGGTTTAACCACAAGTTCAACCGGATGCTGGATCGCTACGAAAGCGTGCTGAAGCTGGCGTTGCTGCGTCCGCTGGCGACGGTGCTCGGCATCACAGGCATCTTTGTTTTGAGCTTTGGGCTTTATCCGCTCATCGGCGAGGCATATTTTCCGCGCACCGATCCCGGGCAGTTTGTCATCAACCTCAAGGCCGCCACCGGCACCCGGATTGAATTCACCGACCAGCTGGTACAGCAAGTGGAACAAGTCGTCCGCGAAACCGTGTCCACCAATGACCTGAAAATTGTCGTCTCGAATATCGGTGTCACCCCCGGTTTCTCCTCCATCTACACGCCCAATTCCGGCCCCCACACGGCATTTGTCCAAGTCGGACTGAATGCCGGCCACCATTTGAGCAGCTTTCAATATATGGATCTGGTGCGGGCGCGGCTGAAACAGGAGTTGCCCCAGGTCGCCGCGTATTTCCAGACCGGCGGCTTGGCCGACGCGATCCTGAATCTCGGCATGCCGGCACCACTGGACATCCAGGTCGCGGGCAACGATATGGAAGCCACGCACAAAATCGCGGCGGAAATCGCCCGTCAAACCTCGGTGCTGCCGGACGTCAGCGACGTGCTGGTGCCGCAGGACATCGATTATCCCGCGCTGCAACTGGACATTGACCGGCTGCGCACTTCCGAACTGGGCTTGAACGAAAAAGAAGTCGTAGGCGACGTGATCACGGCGCTGACCTCCGACCAGATGATTGCGCCAAGCTTTTGGGTGGATCCCAAAAGCGGCAACGATTACATGCTCACCGTCCAGTATCCGGAAGGTTTCGTGAAGAATTTTGCCGACCTGTCGTCCATCCCGGTGCGCGGTGAAAATTCGGTGCATCCGACGCGGCTGGATACATTGAGCGCCATCCATCACCGCAACGCGCCGACCGAGGTGGACCATTATCAACTCCGGCGGGAAATGGATGTTTATGTTTCGCCCAAAAACGAAGACCTCGGCCGGGTTTTGCAAGGCGTCAATAAAATCGTGGCGCAGCTGAAGTTGCCATCAAATGTCCGCGTCGTCGTGCGTGGGTCGGCTCACGCCATGCAAGTTTCGTTTCGCAGCTTCGGCCTCGGCCTGATTCTGGCGACGGTGCTGGTCTATTTGATCCTGGTCGCGCAGTTCAAGTCGTTCTTGGATCCGCTGCTGATTTTGCTCGCCGTGCCGACCGGCTTGACCGGCGTGCTGATTATTCTTTTTGCGACCGGCACCACGCTCAACGTCATGTCGCTGATGGGTATTGTGATGATGGTCGGAATCGTGGTCTCAAACAGCATTCTCATCGTCGAATTTACCAACCGCCTGCGCGCGGAAGGCCGTCCCTTGCGTGAGGCGGTTTCGCTGGCGTGCCGTGTACGCCTGCGTCCGGTGCTGATGACTTCACTGGCCACGCTTATCGGTTTGATCCCGATGGCGGCCAAACTGGGCACTGGCAGCGAGGCTTACGCACCGCTTGCCCGCGCGATCATCGGCGGGCTCGCCGTCTCGGTGGTGCTGACCGTTTTCATCGTGCCGGCGGCATATTTCCTCCTGTATCGACGGAAAGAAGTTTTGCCCAACAGTGCCCTGGAGCCGGTGAAAACCCATTCGCCGTGAATATACATCGAATGAAACAAATCATCCCAGCCCTGGTAATTTGTATCTGCTGC
>DATHQS010000221.1:0-49831 GCA_035482455.1 Candidatus Acidiferrales bacterium
CTCGGGAATCATCACCAGGACCGGGACGACGGTGAACACGCAAACCGTGTAGAATACTTTGCGCCCCTGCCGCCGCCATTCAAACCAAAGCTGGGCTTGCGCCGCGGAACGGAAAGATTTTGGTCTCCCCAACTCCGTTCGCGTGGTGGTTGGCTTGAGCCGCCCTTCCCAAAACCATCGCTGCCAGCCGCCATGGCGGATTTTGTCCAAACCAATGAAACCCAGGACGCAACCCGTCAGGATGAGTGACCATAGCACGGGTGTTTTATGTGCCTCCAGCGCGTGATACCATTCGAAATCCGGATGCACGAGCAGGCAGAATGCGGCCACCAGCAGCAGCAACATCCGGGTGAATGGGAAGGCATCGAGCGACCAGACGATCGCTTGTGCCAGGATCAGAAAAGTGATCCACGCGAGGCCGTCGTTGAATCCGTCGAACGCACTGATGTGCGGCAGGTGAACGAGCCGCGTCCATCCCAGATAAACCAAAAAGACCGCCGCGGTTCCGCTGGCCATCAATCGTGACGCCAGAAACCCGGTCGAGATCGGCAGCGTGAAAAACCGTTTTGGAAACGAGAAAGGCTCCCGTGGATTCAGATCGGTGAACGTAAAGATCCATGCCACATAGAACAGGGAGATGACCATGCAGCCCAGCGGCGCGCTGATGCAAAAAAACCAGGTCAGCAACTGGAAAAATTCCGAGATTCCCGGCCGGCCGCCTTGCATGGCCACGGCTTTCTCGCCGATGCCGTCGAGCGCATCGGGTCGGTCCACGTCCAACCCGATGGCCGCGCAGAGCTTTGAATAAAACAGGGCGAAGCCCAGCATGACGAAAAAGACCGTGAGCAGACGCTTCCGGTGCCGGCACCAGATTTCCCACGTCAAGGCTGCGGATGGCGAGTTCATGCTATTCCTTTCCGGCGGCTTTGGCGCCGGCGCGCGCCACGAAAATTTCATCCAGCGAGGCCGTGTCTTCCGCCACGACCTTGCCGCCTGCGCGCGCAACGGCCGCGATCACCTCCGGACGGTTGCCGTTGCAGATCGCCGTCCATTCCCGTCCCGAACCCGCGAGGCTCAGGACGCCCGGAATTTTCGGCGCGGCGGACTGTGGCGATTCAAAACGCAGTACCAGCCGGTGATGGCTGTCCTTGATGTCATCGAGCGTTCCGGTCAGGACCACCTTGCCGGCAAACATCATCGCGATGTCGTCCGCCACCCGTTCCACCTCCTCCAGCAGATGCGAGGAGAAGAAGACGGTGCGCCCTTCCTCGGCGACCGTCCGGATGATGGCTTCCAAGATGTCCCGGCGGACCACCGGATCCAGGCCGGAACTGGGTTCATCCAGGAGCAGCAGTTCGGGCCGGAAAGCCAGGGCGATCAACAGACCGGCCTTGGCGTTTTCACCCCGGGAAAGGTTTTTGATTTTGGCGGCCGGATCCAGGCCGAATTGCTTGCGCAACTCCTCGGCGAAAGCCCGGTCCCACTTCGGGTAAAACGCCTGCGTATAGCGGAGCAGTTCATCCACGCGCATCCACGGCGGGAGGTCCCGGTTTTCCGACAGGTGGCCGATGCGGCCGAGCACGGCGACCGGGTCGGCCACCGGGTCAAAACCAAAAACGCGGACCGAACCGCTCTCGGCCCTCAGCAAACCCAAGATATGCTTTATGAGCGTCGTTTTGCCCGCGCCGTTTTCGCCGACCAGCCCGAAAACGCGGCCGCGTGGAATCGTCAGCGAGACATTGTTAAGCGCCAGCTTCTGGCCGAACTTCCGGCTTAACCCGGAAATTTCGATGACGGGTGGGGTGTCGGATGCATTCATTGGTTTTCCTCCGGTGGCATGGCTTGGTGACGTTCCTTGATGAGCTTGAGCAATTCATCGGGTGCGATGTGCAGATGCGCCGCTTCCGCCAGCAGCGCGTCCACCCGCTGGGATAAAATTTTCAGCCGCTCCTTCCGCGCGAGCGGGGAGCCGTTGTCCGAAATGTAAGTGCCCGAACCATGGCGTTTCACCACGACGCCCGCGCGTTCCAGCTCCAGATAGGCGCGGGCGACCGTGTTGGGATTGATGAGGAGCTGATGGGCCAGGACGCGGATGGGCGGAACCTCCTCGCCCGGCGCGAGCCGGCCGGAGGCAACCAGATACTTGACCTGGTTGGCAATCTGCAGATAGATCGGCACGCCGTCGGTGGTGATGTGCAGTTGCATTGTGTATCAATACAGTAATACACTTTGAAAACTTGTCAAGCCGGCAAAAAAGACCGCCCTCATTTCTCCCCCAGCCGAACGGCTGCAGTTTTTGTGAAAATGCTCTATCGCTCGCAAGAGGGATTGAAAGAAAAAGCGATTTTCCGCATTGTTGCCTCAACCACCATGAATCATGCTGGCTGTAATTTTCGCTTCGGAGAGACAAAGCGGATCTCAACCCGTTTGTCGACTGCGGTCGCGATCCGTTTCAGCATCGTAAGCGAGTGGCCTTTGTAATCCGAGTCTTCGAGCCGGCTGATCACGGAAGCGGTCGTGCCGACCATTTTCGCCAGGCTGGCCTGGGTAAGGCCGGCTTGCTCTCTTAATTCGAAAATCTGTCTCGCCAACTTGTCTTCTGCCCTGGCTTCTTCGAGCGCCGCAATTCGCCCGGGCTTTCCCTCGTAATAACGGCGCTGCAAAATCTCGGAGGCGGCGGAGATGTTTTTTTTATTCTTTGACATGTTCACTCCTCATGGGTGTGGGCTTTGGGGTTCTTTTCAAACTTTCGTTTTCGTTCAAGGGCTTTCTCAATTTCTTTTGGTGGCACGGCCGCCTCTTTGACGAGACCGTGCGAGAGCACGGCCGCCGTCCGGCCCTGAAAGAAATATAGCATCCGGTAATTTACGTGTTGCAGTCCGACCCGAAGCTCATAAATGCCATCACGCAAAAAATCGGCTTCCGGTCGTCTGAGTTCATGGCCCAATTCCTCAAGCCGCTCAATCCTGACAGTGCATTTGTCGAGCGCTTTGGTCGGCAACGAATCAAGCCATTCGAGGATTGGCACCGAGCCGTCGTCTTCCTTGAAGAAGACCACTTTAGTCTTCGGCATCTTTGCCCTTTCTCATTGCCTCAAATATCGCAATATTGCGAAGTTTGTCAAGTTCCACTTTGCCCGTTTTCTGTGCCTGCGTTTCGTGGCAAAAGGTTCCACCGCTGGCGGTTCTCGAAATCATGAAATATCGCCCTCATTTCTCCCCCAGCCGAACGGCTGCAGTTTTTGTGAAAATGCTCTATCGCTCGCAAGAGGGATTGAAAGAAAAGGCGGTTTCCCGCATTGTTGCCTCAACCACCATGACTACCATGAATAACGAACGCCACTCCAACGGCATGAACCGCCGTCAATTCTTGCAGGCCGGCGCGGGCTGTGCCGCCTCCGCCATAATCCTCGGCCTCGGCACCGCGCCGTCCTTTGCCGCGCCCACCACGGGCACCCCGAAAAGTTTGATTCCGTCCGTGACCCTCAATAACGGCCTGCCCATGCCGCGTCTGGGATTGGGCACCATGACGCTCAACGGCGACGTCGGCATCAGGTGCGTGGCCGATGCCATCGCCCTGGGCTATCGGCTGATTGATACCGCCATGATCTACGGCACCGAGCCGGCCGTCGGCGCCGGCATCAAACAAAGCGGCATCAAACGGGAAGAACTCTTCATCACCTCAAAACTGTGGAAGGCCGACATGGGCTACGAACAGGCCAAGAAAGGATTTCAAACTTCCCTCGACAAGCTGGGCACGGATTATTTGGACCTCTACCTGATTCATCGGCCCGCTGGCGATGTGAAAGGCTCCTGGAAAGCCATGGAGGAACTCTATCATGCGGGGAAAATCAAGGCCATCGGCGTCAGCAATTTCGCACCCGCGCAACTGGACGACTTGATCGCGGCTGGCGCGATAAAACCGGCCATCCATCAGATCGAAACCCATGCGTACTTCCAGGAGGGCAAGTCACTGGAATCCTTGAAGCAACAGGGCGTGCAGATGCAGGCCTGGGCGCCTTTTGCGGAAGGCCGTCACGGGCTGTTCACCAATACCACGCTGGCCACCATCGGCAAGAAGTACAACAAGACGGTGGCGCAGGTGAGCCTGCGCTGGCATTTCCAAAGGGGGATCATCGCCATCCCCCGCTCCTCCCAGAAGGCGCATATCGCGGAAAACTTGGATATCTTTGATTTTACCCTCGAAGATTCCGACATGACCGCCATTTCCACGTTGGATCTGAACACCACCCAGTTTCCCGAGTGGAGTTAAAAGCGAAGTCCCCGGAAAAAGTCTCTGCCACCCATCCGCCTTCGCCAAGCCTTGGACGCGACAGGCCGACGAGATTTTGTATACAAATCGGGCGGCGGCGGTGTCTATTGGGTAACGGGACCCCATGAAAACAACAACGGGCAATATCCATATTCTGGTGGCGGTTCTCGGGGCGGCCTGGTTTCTGGCCGGGTGCGGCCAAAGTCCGGCTGCGCCGTCATCCTCGTGGTCGCTCGATAGCTCGGGGGCGGCTACGCAGTTGAAGCAATTCCTCGCGACGCAGGAAGCCCAGGCGCGTGCGCTGGCGAAATCGGACGGGAACACGTTGCCTCCAGATTTCGATGCGTTCTACCAAGCCGCCGGAAAAGGCGACTGGCTGGAAGCGTCCAACCGTTTCAAACTGATGGCGCAGGGCGTCCGGAACGACAGCAGCCTGCGTGGGAGCTGGTGGCAGGCGACGCTGGATGATTATGGCGTGTTTGAACTGTTTCCGGCCGGGGACAAATATGCGGTCGCCTTCGGCCACGACATCATCCAATCCATCCCGCCCGGCAGCATTTACTTTGGCGGGACGGATCCGGGGCGGTTCATCATCACGGCCATGATGAAGTCGCACACGGACGGGAAGCCGTTTTTCATGCTCTCGCAAAATCCGCTCGCCGATGCGGGCTATCTGCACTATCTGCGGTCGATGTATGGCGGGAAAATCCAGACGCCCACGGACGGGGACCTGGAAAAGTGCCTGCGGGATTACCTGGCGGAGGCGCAGCGCCGGCTGGCCCACGACCGGCAATTCCCCAACGAGCCCAGACAGGTCAAGCCCGGCGACGAGAGCGTGAGCCGGGATACCAACGGACAGGTCCAACTGAAGAGCCAGATGGCCGTGATTGGCGCGAGGGAGCTGCTGACGAAAGCCATTTTCGACCAGAATCCGGGCCGCGACTTTTACGTCGAGGAAAGTTTTCCGTCCGACTGGATGTATCCGCAGCTCGAGCCGCACGGGTTGATCATGAAGCTCAACGGGCAGCCATCGGCCGGATTGTCCGCTGACATCGTCCAGCGCGACGCTGATTACTGGTCAAAATATCTGACGCCACTGATCGGCGGCTGGCTAAAGCCGGGTACGACCTTGGAAGAGGTCGCGGCGTTCGTGGAAAAGATCCAGGTGAAGAAGGATCTGGATGGATTTGCCGGCGACCTGCAGTTTGTCCAGAACGACAATGCGTGCAAAATGTTTTCCAAATTGCGGAGCTCCATCGCCGGAAATTATGCGTGGCGCGCGCAGCACGCCGCTGATGCGGGCGAACGGAAGCGCATGAATGACGCGGCTGATTTTGCCTTCCGCCAGGCCTGGGTGCTTTGCCCGGATTCACCGGAAGCGCTGTACCGGTATATAAACCTGCTGCTGAGCGAAGGCCGGACGGCTGACGCGGTGTTGATCACTGAAACGGCGGCCAAGATGCCGTCAATGCAGGGTGAAAACGGCGGGCAACTGCACAGCGTGATCGAACAGTTAAAGCGATTCCAAAAAGCCAAATAAGTCGGTTAGCTGGCTGCACATGGAGTTGCGGTGCGCCAGGTTACTTGTTCCGCGGTTTGAAATCGAACCACGCCAGGTTCATGTTGCCTTCGCTGACGATGCCGACGGTCAAAACGCTTTTGCCTTTGGGCAATTTCACTTCCGCGATGTTGGTCATGACGTTCCAATGATGCCATTGCCGCCACGCGATCGTCTCCCGGTCGTCATGCGTGGAAAGGATGTTGATGTCCGGAGCCAGCGGCCGGCCGTCACGTTTCAACGAAATCGTCCCGCCGCGGTTGGACGTGTATAGCAGGTCGATGCTGTAAGTGCCGGCGCGCTCCACCTCGACGGTGAGATTGAACCATTCGCCGGGCACCGTCCAGCCGACGTATAGTTGTCCTTCGGGCGGTTGCACCCGATCGTAGGGGTTGTTGTCAATCGCGTCGTGGAATTTTGTGTAGGACGTGTCCACGCCTTCCTTCATGCGAAACTCGTTGAGGTAGGTGCCGTCCGCGGGATTCAAAGCGCCGCTGCCGCTGTTCACCGCATCCGAATCATGGTACGCCACGCCTTCGCCGCCGAGGTCGTATTCGGCGCATTGCACGCGTCCGGGAATTTTCTGCGGGCCGCCCGGATGCACGCTGTCGGAAAATGGCCGGCCCTGATAATTGTTCAAACCGGAAGTGGCGCACCCGGCGAGGCTGACGGCGAAAATCACCAACGCGAAAATGGAATAAGGTGTGGTTTTCATGAGTTGATTCAATTTTAGAACCGCCGGGGGGCGGCAAACGATAAGTGCGATTCAAACCATTAAACCTTTCCCGCCTGCCATGGTCAATCCCTCTTGAGAGCGATTGAAAGAAAAGGCGATTTCCCGCATTGTTGCTTCATCCATGCAAAGAAAAAACCTTCCCGGCCAACACCAGCAATGGATTTTTGCTTTTTGCATTCTCATTTTCTACGCGGCCACGCCTTCCGTTTTGGCCGCGTCATTTTATCCGGAAAAATTGGCCGATCCCAAAGCCGTCCGCCTGGTGCCGTCCGGCGGCGATGACACGGCGGCGCTGCAAGGTGCCGTGGACAAGGTCCAGGAAACGACGCGGCAGGGCATCGTCCTGCTTGCACCGGGCCGGTATCACCTTACCAACACGATTTATATCTGGCCGGGCATCCGGCTGATCGGCAATGGCGCGGAACGCCCGGTATTCATTTTGCCCGCCAAGACACCGGGCTTCGGCGATGCCACGCGTGAGAAGGTCCTGTTTTTCTTTGCCGGCCGCCGTCCGTCCAATGCCGGGGACCGGGTGCCGGATGCGAGTCCCGGCACGTTCTATTCCGCGCTCGCGAACGTGGATGTGCACATTGAAAAGGGAAATCCCGGCGCGGTCGGCGTGCGCGCGCGTTACGCCCAGCATTGTTTCCTCGCACACATGGATTTCCAGCTCGGCGACGCGCTGGCCGGCATCCACGAGGGCGGTAACGTGGTCGAGGACGCCCGTTTTTTCGGGGGCACCCATGCGGTCTGGACCTCAAAGCCCTCGCCGGGCTGGCAATTCACCTTTGTCGATTGCTCGTTTGAAGGCCAGCTTGGGTCGGCCATTTTTGAACACGAAGCCGGGCTCACGCTCATCCGTCCGCTATTCCGCCATGTGCCGGCGGCGGTCGAGATTGAAACCAACTGGGTGGATGAACTGTGGGTCAAGGATGCCCGGCTCGAAAACATCTCCGGCGCGGCCTTTGTGTTTGGCATGGAAAAAAGCCCGCGCCAGGAAATCAATCTGGAAGGGATCACCTGTCGCAACGTGCCGGTCTTTGCCGCGTTGCGCGACAGCGGCCGGCATTTCACCGCGCCGTCAGCAATCTATTCGGTAAAAACTTTTTCCCACGGACTGGGTTTTGCGGACCTCGGCGCCGAACCGAAAATCGAAACCCGTTTTGATGCCGCGCCGCTGGCCGAAATGCCGCCGCCGGTCGCTTCCGATCTGGCCCCGTTGCCAGCCGGTGATACGTGGGTCAATGTCCGCAACCTTGGTGCCAAGGGCGACGGCCAAACCGACGACACCGCCGCATTGCAAAAGGCGATCGCCAATCATCGCACGCTTTATTTTCCCTCCGGCTTTTACCTTGTGCATGACACGTTGGCATTGCGGTCCGATTCGGTTTTGATCGGCCTGCATCCGGGCGCCACGCAAATCATCGTGCCGGACAACTCGCCTGCGTTTGTCGGCACCGGCGCGCCGGTGGCGTTGCTCGCCGCGCCCAAAGGCGGCAGCAACATCGTCGTCGGCATCGGGCTTTACACGGGCGGAAACAATCCGCGCGCCGTCGCGGCGTTGTGGCGGGCCGGGGCCAATTCGCTGATGAACGATGTCCGCTTTCTCGGCGGCCACGGCACGCCGTTGCCCGGCGGTTCGCGTGAAAACCCCTATAACCCGGATCACACCGCCGATCCCAATCCCAATCGCCACTGGGACAGCGAAAATCCAAGCCTCTGGGTCACGGATGGCGGCGGCGGCACGTTCCTCGATCTGTGGACGCCCTCGACCTTCGCCCGGGCGGGCATGCTCGTTTCTGACACGGAGACGCCCGGCCGCGCCTACCAGATTTCCAGCGAGCATCATGTGCACAACGAGATCGAGGTGCGCAACTCAGCGCACTGGAGCTTTTACGCCTTGCAGACCGAGGAAGAATGGGGCGAAGGCGGCTTGTGCCTGCCCATTGGAATCGATTCCTCCAGCGACATCACGTTTGCGAATTTTCACAGCTATCGCGTTATCCGTTCGTATCAGCCGTTTCCCTGGGCGGTGAAGATTTCCAACTCGCGCGACATCCGTTTCCGGAATTTTCATGCCGACAGCAACAGCAAGGTCAGTTTTGATGCCTCCATCTATGACCAGGATCACGAATCCGTGTTGCGCGATCATGAATTTGCCTCTTGGGACATTTCGGGCGAACCACCTCCCGCCAAACCGCCGACGGCTTCACCCGTTGTCGCCGAAGGCGCGAAATTAGATAAACTGGCGGATGGTTTTTTTAACATTTCCGGCGGTGCGGTGGATCCGCAGGGCAATTTTTATTTTGTGGATGCGCATTCGCGGCGGATTTATCGCTGGGATTCTGTCATGCATCAGCTATCCACCAACGCTGTTTCCTTCCCGCCGGTCAGCGCCATGGTGGATCAGGCGGGCAATCTGATGGTCGTTTCCGATGCCGGCGAAGGCGCCGTTTATTCCATCGCCCTCGACGGCAAAGCCACGCAGCTGAAATCCCAGCCGCTTGCCGGTACAACCGGGAAGAATTTGTATCTGCCCGTCAGCGACTGGCATTTGAACCGCGATTCACTGTCACAGCCGACGGCCGAATTTGTTTCACCGGACGGCACGGCCGTCCTGCCGGTCGGCGAAAGTTTTCTTACCGGTGAAACCAGTTGGGGTGTCAAATCCAGCCCGCAGAACCGCTCGTTCGGTTTCGCCAAAGCCGTGCCCGGCCAACCCTTTTATATCACCGACGAATCCAACTTGCGAACATGGCAGGCCGGCGTGAATGCGGATGGCAGTTTGACGAATTTTCAGTTGTTCGCCGAACAAGGCGGCGAAAGCGTGACCGCGAATTCGCATGGCAACGTCTATATCGCCGCCGGGCAGATTTACGTTTACGACCCCGCGGGCAAACTGATCGACACCATCGAAGTCCCCGGACGCCCGACGCAGTTGCTGTTCGGCGGCCCGGACGGCAAAACGCTTTTCATCGCCGCCCGGACAGCGCTGTACGCGGTGCGCATGAAATAATTGATGTCAGCCGGTTATTCCATGCAAAATTCGGCTCGCCCTGCCTTCGCCCCTCGGTTTTAATCTGCGCGCCGCGCCATCCATGAAACCCAACGAATCCGTCCTGCGCCAGGTCCTGCAGCCCGCCGTCATCGTCGGCGCGCTCGGCTATTTCGTGGATGTCTATGACCTGATCCTGTTCGCCATCCTGCGCATCCCCAGCCTGAAAGACATGGGTTTCTCCGGCGACCTGCTGGTGAGCCACGGCATCCTGCTGTTGAACCTGCAGATGATCGGGATGTTGGTGGGCGGAATCTTTTTCGGCATCCTCGGCGACCGCGTGGGCCGAGTGGCGTTGCTCTTCGGTTCGATCTTCCTGTATTCCGTAGCCAATATCGCCAATGGTTTTGTACATGATTCCATCACCGCCTATGCCGTGTGGCGTTTCATCGCCGGTTTCGGGCTGGCCGGTGAACTGGGCGGCGGCATCACGCTGGTCACCGAGGTGCTGCCCAAGCACCTGCGCGGGTATGGCACGACCATCGTTTCGACCGTCGGTGTTTTTGGCGCGGTGATCGGCGGGCTGGTGGCCCAGCGCGTGAACTGGCATACGGCCTATTTTATCGGGGGCGGACTGGGCCTGGTGCTGCTCGTCCTGCGCATGAGCGTGGCGGAATCGGGGATGTTCAAACAACTGCGCGTGGCACCCGGCGGGGCTTCGCGCGGAGATTTTTTCAGCCTGTTCACCAGCCGCGTCCGCTTCATGAAGTATCTCCGCTGCATCCTCATCGGCCTGCCGCTGTGGTGCATCGTGGGCATACTCGTGTCCTTTTCGCCGGAGATTTCCGGGGCGCTGAAAATACAGGGCGAGGTGAAGGTCGCGCAGGGAATCGCCTTCTGCTATACGGGCATCACCTTTGGCGGGTTTGCCAGCGGTTACTTCAGCCAGCTGCTGCGTTCGCGGCGGAAAATCCTGTTTGCGTTTCTCCTGTTCACCGCGGGGGCGATGACGGCCTATTTCTTCACCGCCGGCCAGTCGAACGGAACTTTTTACCTCACCATCCTGGCGCTCGGATTCGGTGTCGGTTACTGGACGGTTTTTGCCACGATCGCCGCCGAGCAGTTCGGCACCAATATCCGCGCCACGGTGGCCACCACGGTGCCCAATTTCGTGCGCGGCGCGACCGTGCCGCTCACGCTCGCATTCAACCATCTCAAGCCGGTTTGCGGCATCGTCGCCTCGGCGGCGGTGATCTCCTTCGCCTGTGTTTTGATCGCGCTTTGGGCCTTGCGCGGCATGGAAGAGACGCACGACAAGGACCTGGATTATCTGGAACCGGTCTGACCGGGCGTTCGCGTCAGTTTGTTGGGGCGTCCAGGGATTTGGCGGGCGGCGCGGCTTCCACCCGTTGGATGAGCAGGGCCAGCTCACGATATTTCGCCGCCAGCACGTCAAAGGCCGGCCCCTCGGCGATGGCCACCCACGCAATGGAACCCTTTTCATCGCCCAAAAAGACCGACTCGGCCCGGACATCCTTGCCGTCCTTGTTCGTGGTGAACATTCGCCGCTCGCCCTTGAGCGGCCCGACCTCCACCGGCACAGGTTCACCGCCCCGCCCTTCGACCTGGGCAAAAATTTTTTCAATGAAATTATCTATCTTCGGCTTCAGTTCAGCGGGCGGAAAAGTTGAGGCGATGAGCAGGGCATCCTTCGGCGCGCCGGGGAAATCAAACTTGGGTTTCAGGATCAACGCCTCCAGGTCATGAAAATGGGTGTAGGCCACATCGCAGGGCACCGGAAACGTGAAGGCAAAACCGCGGCCGGTGAACGGCTCGGCCGCGGCCAGCGAGCACAGCATTTCCTGCGGGATGAATTGCGCCAGGGCCTTTTTCACCTTTTTGAAAAAGCGCATGATTTTCCAGAGGACGATCGCCAACACGATGCCCATGACGGCGATCAGCGGAATGCTCAACCAATGCGGCAACAGCCAGAACGCCAGCGCCGACAGGCCAATGTACGCGAGGATAACAAAGTAGAGCAGGCACATAAGAGGTATGTGGTTTTGGGGTTGGCCGAAAAAATAGAGTAAAACGGGCCGTTGTCTAGGGCGATTCTCGCGACAAATGAATCGCAAAACCCTGCGGGCAATCTTAAATTGAATCCATGCAACGGCTTGGCATCTATGGCGGTTCGTTCGACCCGGTCCACACCGGCCACCTGCTCGTCGCGCAGGCGGCGGTGGAGGAACTCGGCCTCGACCGGATTTTCTTCGTGCCCGTGGCGCAATCACCGTTCAAGCCGGGCAGCAAGCCCGCGCCGGACGCCATCCGGTTGCAACTGCTGCGCCTCGCGCTGGCCGGCAAAACGAATTGCGAAATCGACGACCAGGAAATCCGGCGCGGCGGCACTTCCTACACCATCGACACCTTGCGCGATTACGCCCAAAGATTTTCTGGGGCGGAACTGTTCTACCTCATCGGCGCGGACAACGCCGCCAAGCTTAACGAGTGGCGTGAGGCGCACGAACTCGCGCGGCTGGCCCAGTTCGTGGTGGTGCCACGTCCGGGCGGCGTGACCGCCCAATTCCCCGCGCCGTTTCGCGGGCGGACACTGAAAGGGTTTCCGTTCGGCGTTTCCTCCTCGCAGATCCGTGCCCGGGTGCAGAAGGGTTTGCCGATTGATCATCTGGTCCCCGCGGCCGTCGCCGGGGCGATCCGCGCGGCCGGGCTTTATGCCTGAATTTCAACGGTCAAAACTTCGGCATGGCAAGCGGCCCCGTTCTGTGCTTAAATTACCCCGGTAAATATGGATTCAAAAAAACTGGCGCTGCTGTGCCGCGAACTGGCGGATAATAAAAAGGCGGAAGATGTCGTCGTGCTCGATGTGCGCAAGCTGTCGTCGGTGACGGATTTTTTTGTCATCGCCTCCGGGACCAGCACGCCGCACCTGCGCGCCATTGTGGAGGAGATCCACAGCAAGCTGCGGGATGACCATGACCTGCGGCCGTCGCGCAGTGATGGCGGCGGCTCCACCTGGGTGGTGCTGGATTATTTCGACGTGATCGTCCACGTCATGCACACCGAGACGCGCGCGCGTTACGATCTGGAAGGGCTGTGGGGCGACGCCAAGCCAGTCACTCCGCCCAAGCCGCGGAAAAAGAAAGCCACGGCGGGAAAATAAGTCCCACCGGGGTTCAGGCCTAAAAATTTCAGGCCATGGGGTCCGGCGGCGGCGGCTGCTTTTCCGGAATGCTCTCGGAGGCCTTCACCATTTCATCGATCACCTTTTTGAACTCGGCCAGGCCGGTCGAGGGAATGATGATGGTGTCGCGGCGCCCGCCGACATCCTCGGTGATGCGCAGAAAGCGGCCGCGCGGATTTTCCTTCAGCGAGAACACAAAATTTTTGCGCTCCACCTGCAGATCCGTGCTCTTCAGCGTGTCTTCCTGGACCGGTGGCCGGGGTTGCTGGTGGTATTTTGACGCACCGTAACCCTGCCCTCCCTGATAGCCACCTTGGTAGCCACCTTGATTGCCGCCCTGGTATGGTCTCCTGCCGTAAGGCGATGGACGTTCGTTCGATATCATAACATGACCCGTTTGTTCCTATGTTTACTGCAACTTAACTACTCGCCTTAAATTTCGTTCACTTAAGCGATTTGTCAAATTACGGCATCTTTGTCAAACGGGCCATGGCATGTTTGTGCGGGCTGCGGACGGCTTTTACAGGATGTTCGCCGCGAGCTCGGCCAGTTCCGAGCGCTCGCCTTTTTGCAATTCTATATGCGCCGCAATGGGTTGGTCACGGAACCGGCTGATGATGTAGTTGAACCCGTTGGAAGAGGAATCCACATACGGGTTGTCGATCTGGTACGGGTCGCCGGTGAAAATAATTTTTGTGCCGTGGCCGACGCGCGTGATGATCGTCTTGGCCTCGAGCGGGGTCAGGTTCTGCGCCTCGTCGATGATCATGAACTGGTTCGCGATGCTCCGGCCGCGGATGTAGCTCAGCGCCTCCACGACGATCGCGCCGCTGCGCATGAGGTCGCCGCTGCGGCGATGGTCCTGGCCCATGTTCAGGTCGCTCAACATCTCCAGCGCGTCATGGATGGGTTGCATCCACGGGGCCAGCTTCTCATCCAGTGAACCGGGCAGAAAACCCAGTTCCTTGCCCATCGAGATCGTCGGGCGCGCCACGACCAGCCGGCGGAATTCGCGGTCCAGCACCGTGCGTTTCAAACCCGCCGCCATGGCCAGCAGCGTCTTGCCCGTGCCGGCCTTGCCCATCAGCGTGACCAGCTTGATGCGGTCGTCCAGCAGCGCATCGAACGCATAGTGCTGCTCGCGGTTGCGCGGCTTGATGCCCCAGATGCTCTCGCGCGAATCCATGATGGGGATCAGCTTCTTCCCCGTGGCGTCCACCTTCGTCAACGCCGCTTTCTTCGGATTCGCCTCGTCCATCAACGTGCAATATTCGTTCGGGAAATATTGCTTGCCGCCGTTCAGCTCGAGCTCCCCGTCGGCGCGGAATTTCGCCAGCTTTTCCGGGCTCGCGGCGATGTCGATCATGCCCGTGTACAGGTCCGTGATGAACACCCGGTCCGTCTCGTAATCTTCCGCCGCCAGGCCCAGCGCGTCCGCCTTGATGCGCAGGTTGATGTCCTTCGAGACCACGATCGCTTTGCTCTTCGGCTGCGCCTTCTGCACACTCGCGGCAAATGCCAGGATGCGGTTATCCACCGAGTCGTTTGAAAACATCGTCTGGCCTTCGCCGCTCTTCAAGAAACCGATCTTGAGCTTGCCGCCGTTGGGCAGATTCACGCCCTCGCTCAGGCTGCCGTCACCGCGGAAACCGTCGAGCATCCGCGATACCGTGCGCGCATTGCGGCCCAGCTCGGTGGATTCGCGTTTGAAACGGTCGATCTCTTCGATGACCTCGATGGGGACATACACATGGTTGTCCGCAAAATTGAGGAGCGAATTGGGATCGTGGAGGAGTACGTTGGTGTCGAGTATGTAGTTTTTCACGTTAAAAATCGGGGGCAAATTTGGGTGCAGGGGAGGCTGGCCGCGGGAGCGGCGGCGACTTCACTTGGCAGTTGTGAAACATCAAAGATATTACCGGCAACTTTCGAAATGGTTTTCCCATCAGCCGCCGGTGTCAATGAAATTTGTCGCCCATGCGAAAATGTTTCACAAATGAAACCTTCGCCGGCGGAGAAAACGGTGGCCATGTCTTTTGGACATGTATCGGCAGGATTGGTTCAACAGTTAACCGGGCTCATTCCAGCCTGCTTTTCGACCCCGTTCCCTCGCCGAAAAACAAACCGGATCACCCCCACCCCTGCCCCCGCGATGCTGGTCCAAAACAGCGCATTCAAGATGGTGATGTCGCCCCGGTAATCCCACGCCTCATCATCCTGCCAGTCGCCGCCGTAAATGTTCGCCATGCCGTCACCCGGCGCACCCGGAAAGGCCAGGACATCCACCCAGCTCTGATCCACGCGTTGTTCAAAATCATAACGCTCAGTCCACGCCGCCAGATACCCTGTGCCCGCGCCAAAAATCAACCCCGCCAACGGCAACAAACACGCAATCATTGAAAACCGCACCTGCTTCAAAATGCCAAAACGATGAATCTGGAATCGCTTAATCAAGAAACTCGCCACCAAAATAACCAACAGGCTGGGAATGCCGAAAATCAGCCAACACACGGCGAACCCGCCCAGCACATCCGGCAGGTTTCGCAGTTCCATGTATTGAAACGGGAGCATGTTTCTACAAACTGAAGTTTATCAAAGCGGACGGACGAGTCTCCTTCAAGGAATATTCCGAACTGTTCGCACCATCAACTCTCCCGCTTGCTAAATTCCCGGATCATCGCCTTCCACCACGGCGCGAGCTTTTCCTCGGGGCGCACCCAGGCCTGTTGATGCAGCCAGACCATCACGCGCTGGTCGGCCATCACGGCCATGCGTTCGGAGGACTTCAGCTTATCCGGGCCGGTGGCGAGAAGTTTTTCGCCCAGTTCACGCACGGCGTCGCTGCCCGCGCCGATGCGCGTGAAATGCTCGGCATACATGGGGTTCAGCTGTTTCTCGCGCAGCAACATCACGTGGATGGCGTTGACGTACGGGTCCAGGACGGCGTTCGCCAGGCCGGCGTGCGGACGGCAGCGCTTGGATTCCGTCTCGTCCTCCGTCAGCTCGTGGATCTTCATCCGGGACCGGAGCGAGACTAGCTCCATCGGCGGCTTGGTCTCCTCCGGCGTCAGGAACAGGCTTAGGCTCTTCGCCCGGGTGCCGAGGCTGCGGCGGCTGGTCAGCACGCTCAGGGGAATGGAGAAAACCATCCCTGCCAGCACCGGGGTGAACCACCAGAACAGGCCCGGGTTCAGTTCCCAGGTGGCCCAGCCCCACAGCAGGCCGATCAGCGTGTGGCCCCAATGCCGTTGCGCGGCGTAGAGCCAGTCCGTGCCGTCCGCCGTGCGGCGTTGCGTGGTCCAGCCCACGCTGATGCCCGCGATGTTCGTCAGCACAAAGCGCGTGTGCCAGAGCATCAGCAGCGGCGCGTGCAACGTGGAAAAGATGGTTTCGCCGATGACCCCGCCGGTGGCATTGAGCAGGCCGCCGAATTGCTTGCGGCGCGGCCAGTCAAGGGAGAGATCGATCAGCGAGAGAAATTTCGGCAGCATGATCACCACCATGCAGATGACGAAGATCAAGAAGGCGTGCTCCGTCGGGCTCAGGCCGGCGAGGTAGGGGTTGAACGCCTGCACCTGGATGTCGGACAGATCGGTATATTTTTGCGCGCAGTAGATCCAGTCGTACGTGATCAGGAACGCCAGCCACAACGGGCTGGCCACATAGCCGAAGATGCCGAAGAACAGGTGCAGCCGGCTCACCCCGCGCAGGCCCTTGCCGAAGATGACCAGCCCGTGTTGCAGGTTGCCCTGGCACCAGCGCCGTTCGCGCTGGGCGTTTTCGATGAGCGCCTGCGGGGCTTCCTCGTAGCTCCCCTCAAGGTCGTAGGCCATCCACACCTGCCAGTTTTCCCGCAGCATGAGCGCGGCCTCCACGAAATCGTGCGAAAGGATCTGCCCGCCGAACGGCTTGCGGCCCGGCAGATGCGGCAGGTCGCAGTATTGCATGAACGGCTCAGTGCGGATGATGGCGTTATGGCCCCAGTAATTGCCGAAATCGAGCGCCCAGTAATTCAAGCCGGAGATGAACACCGGCGCATACAGGCGGTTGGCAAATTGCTGGATGCGCCCGAACAGCGATTCCGCGTTCACCAGCGCCGGCACGGTCTGGATGAGGCCGGTGGTGGGATGCGCCTCCATCAGCTTCACCAGGTCCACGAGGGTTTCCCCGCGCATCACACTGTCGGCATCGCAGCAGACGAAGTAACGGTAGCGTTTGCCCCAGGTGTTGAGGAAATCGCGCACGTTGCCGCTTTTGCGTTCCTCATTGAAGAGCCGGCGGCGGTAATAGATTTTGCCGAGCGCATCGAGATCGCGCACCAATTCGCACCAGTTGGCTTCCTCCTCGACCCAGCGGTCGGGATTCGTGGAATCGCTCAGGATGAAGAAGTCAAATTTGCCGATCTGCCCGGTGCGCTCGATGGATTCGTAGGTGGCGCGCAACCCTTCGAGCACGCGGACGGAATCCTCGTTGTAAATGGGGAAGATGATGGCGGTGCTGGTGCCCTCGATATTCTGATCCTTGTACGGTTTTAACCCGGTGATGCGGCTGCGGGTGCCGAAGATGCGGATGAAAAAGCCGTACACGCCGTGCATGCAGCCAACGGCCGTGAGCAGAAACAGGATGATGAACAGCACCAGCAGCACCGTGCGCGCGGCGCTCCAGCCGCTGCGCCAGAGCAGGTCGGCGAACAGCAGCGAGACAAAGCCGGTCAGGACGAGGGCCGAGGTGAAAAAACAAAACAGCCGCCAGCCGCGCCGGAGACGCGGGAGCGGGGCGTTCACGATGGTCGGGGCGTCAGCCATTTTGCTTGAACCAGTCGATCACCCCTTGGAACTGGGCGTTCACCGTGTCAAACCCGCCGTGCGTGAGCCAGAACAGCGCGACCAGCAGCAGCGCAAAGCCCGTCCACACCACGGTCATGCGCACGTAGGGCATCCGCCCGAAATTGGTGAGCGTGGTGATGGGGCCGAGGTCGAGCGGCCGCGGGGTCATCTTCGAGAGCTGGAAATCCGGGCCGGCGCGGAAGAAGCTTTCGCGCATGGAATCCACAAATTCCTGCGGCCACGGGCCGGGGCGGAGAAACTGGTCCTGCCATTTGCCGGGCATGTCCGCGAGCAGCAAGGCCAGCCGGCCGCGCGTGGAAAGCGTCTGCTCGCTGCCGACGGGCGAGGTCTGCAGCACCTGCGCGAACCAGTCGGTCACGATGCGGTCCATCTCCTCGGCGGCGATCTCCGTCGCGGTACGTTTGGGCTCTTCCGGCGCGCGCCGCTGGGCGCGCTCGAGCACGCGCAGCACCAGCTGGCCCAACAGGGGCTTGTTGCGGATGCGGAGGGCGTGAAAGTAGTTCTCCACCTTCACATACGCCGCGTTCCACTCTTCCAGCGAGCGCCCGGCAATCTCGCCGGACACGTCGGGCAGAATTTTTAGGGCGGGCTCCATTGATAGACCCAGGTTTCTCCGATGACGTTCGTGCCCGACTGCAACGTGCAGCGCAGGTCCACCGTCTCATTGCTGTCCGGCTTGGGCAACATCTTCACGATGACGCGCCACGTGCCCAGATAAGTGTTTCGCATCACGAAATTGTCCACGATCCTCGCCCCGCCGCTGCAACTGGCGACGGCCACCGGCGGCTTGTCCTCGGGTATCTTGTCGAACTTCGGGCCGTCAAAATCAATCACGAACTGCCGGGCGCCCTTGAACTGCGCGTCCAGCCCCACGCGGGTGGAGACGACGCGGTCCGGCGAACGTTTCAAATCCGCATCGCCGCCTTCCCAGTGCAGCGTGTAGCCAAAACGGAACGGCTCAAGCGGCGCGGGCTTGTTTTTCGGATCCCAGAACGCGACGATGTTGTCCAATCCTTCATACCCGGTGCTCAATTCGAGTAGATGCAGGTCGCCCTCGCCCCAGTTGCCATCCGGCTCCACCCAGACGCTCGGCACCTGATGGTACAGGTTGAATGAGTCTTGATACGCCGCAAAATTTCGTTCCCGTTGCATCAGGCCAAACCCCTTGATGCTGGGCGCGGAAAAGACCTGGTGGCGCATCGCGGACGGATTATCGAGCGGACGGAAGAAGACTTCGCCGTTGCCCATGTGGACGAGCAATCCGTCGCTGTCGTGGACCTCGGTGCGGTAGTCGTCGAACTTGCGTTCCGTGTTCTTGCCGAACCAGAACATGCTGGTGAGCGGCGCGAGGCCGAAGGTCTTCGTCGGCTTGCGGTTCCTGTCCACGGCGGCGATTTGCTTCGGCTCACGGAAATAGACCACGGCCCGGATGCTGGCGGTGGTGGTGTCGCCGGGATGGATGAAAAATTCATACGCACCCGCGCAACTCACACTGTCGAGGATCGCAAAAATATGCAGCGAATCATCGTTGGTGCTGGCGGGTTTGCCAAGCCACCAGTCGGTGAAGATGGGAAATTCCTCCGGCCGGTCACTTTCGCCGCAATCCAAAGCCAGCCCGCGCGCCGATTCGCCGTAGCGCAGGTTCTTGCCCAGCAGGCGGAAGTAGCTCGCGCCCAGGAACGAGCCGAGTTCATCCCAGCGGTCCGTGGTGTTGAGCTCGGTCAGGATGCGAAAGCCCGCGTAGCCCGTGTCCGAGGGGATCTGTTTGCCGATGTTCAGGCTGTGATAATTGAAGAAATCCTGCACGAACCGGATGGGCTGGGTGTGCGAGGCGGTGAATTCGTTGATATGCACCGGCTCGTGATAGATGTAGCCCGGATGGAAAAACTCCGCATGGAACGGCAGCCCGGCCGCCGCCCACAGCGCCCGGTCGTGGCGGAACTCGATCTGTCGGTACTTGTCGTAATCGAGGTTTTCCGGACGCAGGACGAACGGGAGGTCGACATGGGGCGAGTGGAACGGCGCCTTGGCCCGCTCAAGGGCGCGCTGGGCCACATAGTCAAGGTTGACCTCGGCGGTTTCCGCGCCAAAGCCCACCGACGTCCGCAGCACACTTCCGATAATCAGCAACAGGCCAAAGGCTCGCCACATTCAGCTAAAGAGAAACCAAACCGGCCCAATTTGCAAGTTTACACGCGGCGGCGGAAAGATGCCGGTCCGAAAAAAGTCAATCCAAACTTTACCGCCGCAAAGGGTTGTGGACGCCAACCGCGGGGTCAAGGTGCCGCCGCCGGACTGCCAGCAGGCTTCACGAAGCAGTACGAGCGGTAGGAAAGTTCGCCCCCGGCCAGCGCATTATAAATCCGCGAACCCCGTGTGCCGGCAAAGTCCCGGCCCAAACCATGCAAGAATTTCGGCAGATGCCGCGCGATCAGGGCCTGTGAGCGCACGGAATTCTGCTCCATGCCGCGCAGGACCTCGGCGTTGATGTTGCGGGTTTGCTGCAGTTTGAGCGGGGCGGCGGCCAGCGCGGAATCCCACTCGTTCCACCGTTCCTGAAAACGGAAGTCCGCATAGAGAAAATGCCCGCCGGGCCGCAACACCCGCGCAACTTCCGCCAGAAAACGCGGGAAATCAGGATAACAATGCGAGGCTTCGACATTGATGACCGCATCAAACTTGTCCGGGGCAAACGGCAGGTTCCCCGCATCGCCTTGGATGAACTCCAATCCGTCCAGCCGATGGTGTTCGCGGCAAAAACTGATCCCGGTCGGGTTCAGGTCCAGCGCGGTATAGCTTTTCGGTTGCAGCGTGCGGGTCAGATACGATGCGCCACCGCCATGGCCACAGCTCACTTCCAGCACATTTTTACCGGCCAAGGGCGCTTGCGTGGCGACGTGGTGATAAAGCTGGATGCAGGCGCGGTTGGTCTCGTCGCCGGGCGACAACGGGATGTTCATCGGCGGCGCCTCCTCGAATGCGTAGTTCAAAAACAGGACGTCATCCCTGCGCAGCCGCCGGGTGAGGAAGGGATACCAGAGCCGCCAGATGGCCTTGCGGACCGGGGCAACGGAAAACAGATAGTCAATGACGGGCACGCGCCAGCTTTGCGTAAAGCGCGGTGGAAGCCAATCTTGTTCCATGCCGTGAAAAGCTCTTCGGATTTCAATCCAGTGTCTGGCGGTAGCGTTTGATGCCGATGGTCAGCATCACCACGAGGAACAGCGCGATGGGCCACAGGTCCGGCGCGCATTCCACGATGCCATTCCCTTTCAGCAGGATGCCGCGCACGATGCGGAGAAAATGTGTGAGCGGCAAACATTCGCCGATGTCCTGCGCCCAGCCGGGCATCCCGCGAAAGGGGAACATATAGCCCGACAGCAGGATGTTCGGCAGGAAGAAAAACATCCCCATCTGCATGGCCTGCCGCTGGTTTTGGGCCAAGGTGGAAAACGTGATGCCGACTGCGAGATGCGCAACAATGAAGAGAAATGCCAGCACCAGCAGTAACGGCACGCTACCCACGATTGGCACGCTGAACAGGAATTTTGCCGCCACCAGAATGAGAAATACCTGGATATAGCCCACCATGATGTAGGGAACGATCTTGCCCATGATGACTTCACCGGGGTGTACCGGCGTGGACAGGAGGTTTTCCATCGTGCCGCTCTCGCGCTCGCGCGTGATGGCGAGGCCGGTGAACATCACCATTGTCATCGTCAAAATCACTGCCATGAGGCCGGGCACGATGTTGTACTGGCTGATGTTCTCCGGGTTGTAATGCTGGTGCGTGGTGATGGTGAACGGCGGGGCGCCCGCGCGCAACTTGGCCAGCGGCCCGGTGAGGTCACGGTTCACCACCGTCAGGGCGAGCTGGTTGATGGCCGACATCGCAAAGCCCACGGCGGCCGGGTCGGTCGCATCCGCCTCGAGCAGCAGGTCCGGCTTTTCCCCGCGCAGCAGCTTCCGGGAGAAATCCACCGGAATGGTCATAGCGAACTGGACCTTGCCCTCCGCGAGCATCGTTTTGATCTCGTCCTCGCTGTGCGCCTCGCGCGTGATGTCAAAATAGCTGCTGTTGCGCAGCGCCCACACGATGGTCCGGGAAAACTGGCTGTTGTCCGCCGCGTAGACCGCCGTCGGCAGGTGCTTCGGGTTCGAGTTGATGGCGTAGCCGAACAGCGTCAACTGGATCAGCGGAATGCCGATCATCATCGCGAACGTCATCCGGTCGCGCCGCATCTGGATGAACTCCTTGATGACGACCGCCCAGAAGCGGCGGAAATTGAAGGCGTACCTGGTCATGCCCAGGCCTCCCGTGCAAAAATGACTAAGGACGAAGACCTAATGACTAATGAATGACGAAGCTCGAATGACGAATGGAAGAATGAGGCGTCTATCCGCCATTCGTCATTCGTCATTTGAAATTGATTCGTCATTAGGATTTAGAAATTAGTCATTGGCGAAGTTGTCCTTCGCCGTGTCCATCAGGCTGATGAACACATCTTCCAGGCCGGCTTCAATCTTGGTCCAGCGGTGCGCATTGGTCATGAACGGCGCGATGCTGGCGCGGAGTTTTTCCGCATCCCGCCCGCTGACGTGCACCGTCGTGCCGAACGCCACCACCTGCTCTACGCCCGGCAGGCCGCGGATTTTATCCTCCAGCGCGGGAAGGTTTTCGCCGGCAACTTCCCACGTGGTGAGCCCGCCGGCCTTCACCACCTCGTCCACGGTGCCGCGGGCGAGCAGGTTGCCATAGGCGATGTAGGCGAGGCGATGGCAGCGCGAAGCCTCGTCCATGTAATGCGTCGTGATGAGCACCGTCAGGCCGCCGGCCGCCAGCCGGTGGAGCTCATCCCAAAAGTCGCGGCGCGCCTTTGGGTCCACGCCTGCCGTCGGCTCGTCGAGCAGGAGCAGTTGCGGTTCGTGGATGAGGCAGGCGGCCAGCGCCAGCCGCTGCTTCCAGCCGCCGGAAAGCGAGCCGGCCAGTTGTTTGCGCCGCTCCGCCATGCCGAGCCGTTCCAGGCTTTTTTCCACGGCCGCCTTGCGCTGCGGTATTTCATACAGCCGCGCGATGAAATCGAGGTTTTCCTGGATGCTCAGGTCCTCGTAGAAGGAGAACTTTTGCGTCATGTAACCGACGTGCTTTTTGATCGTGGCGGACTCCTTGCGGAAATCCAGGCCGAGACACTGGCCGCTGCCGCCATCGGGCGTGAGCAGGCCGCAGAGCATCCGCAAAAACGTGGTCTTGCCACTGCCGTTCGGGCCAAGGAAACCGTAGATCTCGCCCGGCCGCACCTGCATGGCGATGTCATTGACCACGGTGCGGGTGCCGAAACGCTTCGTCACGCCGCTCACGTCAATGGCATAGGCGGGTGCGCTCATGATCACTGCAATTTCACATCCACCGGCTGGCCGGGCCGCACTTCCGCCGCGTCGGCCGCGGAAAATTTCGCCTCGATCATGAAGACCAGGTTGGCGCGCGTCTCGCGGCTGAAGATCACCGGCGGCGTGTATTCGGACTGCGTGGAGATGTAATTGATCGTCGCGGCATAGGTTTTGCCGCTGCCATCAAACGTCACACTGGCCGTCGCCCCGATTTTGATCTGCGGCAGCGCGGCCTGTGGCACGAAGAAGCGCACCTTGAGATTTTCCGGCGGCAGCAGGGCGATGACCGGGTTGCCGGCCGCCACCCATTCGCCCTGACGATACAGGGTGTCCTGCACAAAGGCGTTGGTCGGGGCGGACTGCTGCTTCTGGTCGAACGACCATTGGGCCTTGTCGAGTGCGGCGGATTGCGCGGCGACCTGCGCCACGGCCGTGTCGTGGTCGGTGCGCGCCTTGTCGAGTTCCTCGGCAGACACGACGGCGGACGGGTTTTCGCGGAGTTCCTTGCGACGTTGATACGTGGACTGCGCCATGTCCTCACCGGCCTTCGCCTGGGCGAGATTTTTCTGCGCCTGGTCGAGCGCGGCGGCTTCGGACTGGCGTTCGAGCTCAAACAACAGCTGCCCGGCCTTCACGGTATCACCGCGCGCGACCGCCAGTTTGGCGAGCGCCCCGCCGAGCGGCGAGGCGACATAGACGTACTCGCCCTCGACGTAGCCTTGGTAGGTGCCGGGCGACTTGCCGGAGCAGCCGGCCAGCACCGCCGCAAGAAAGATGAGGCCGGAAAGGGTTAAAAATCGGCTGGTTTTCATCGGAATATTCAACTGATACGAACAAAGAACGAAATTTTTATTGACGTGTCAAACAAATGTTTGAATCTTGTGTTTGAAACGTGAAACTCAAATCAGAAATCAAGCCGGCCGAACCCAATCCGGACGAGACGCGGCAAATGCTTTTGGAGGCGGCGGGCGAAGTGTTCGCCGAGGCCGGTTTTCGCAACGCCACCGTCCGCGAGATCTGCCGGCGCGCCGGCGCGAACATCGCCGCGGTCAATTACCATTTCGGCGACAAGGAGCGGCTGTATTCCGAGGTGCTGCGCTATTCGCACGGCAAGACGCTGGAGAAATACCCGCCGCTGCTCGGCCTGGCGGAGAATGCGCCACCAGAAAAAAAACTGCGCGCGTTTGTCCTCTCCCTGTTGCTGCGGATTTTTGACACCGGCCCGACCTCGTGGCATGGTCGCCTGATGGCGCGGGAGATGATCGAGCCGTCGGCGGCACTGGATTCGCTGGTGGAGGAACGCATCCGGCCGATGGCCGCCCAACTCTCGAAGATTGTGGCGGAAATCCTCAACCGGCCGGTCACCGATGAATGCGTGCGGCTCTGCGCGTTCAGCGTGGTGAGCCAGTGCACCTTTTACAAGCATTGCAATCCGGTGGTGATGCGGCTGTTTCCGAAGCAATCGGAGATGGATGCGGCCGCCATCGAACAGATCGCCGACCACATCACCAAGTTTTCGCTGGCGGCATTGAAAAGTTTTATTGAAAAGAAGCGTTGAGTTTTAGGATTATGAACAAAGTGAAGACGATTTTTTCCGGGTTGCTCGTTTTGCTGGCGATGAATGTTTGCGTTGCCGCCGACACAAATACCAATACGGTCGTGCCGGCGTGGCTATCCCGCCCGCTGTCGCTGGCGGACGCGCTGAACACCGCGCTCATCCAGAACGCCTCGATTCTCAAAGCCAAGAACGACTTTGAGGCCTCGCAGGGGCTGGTCATCTCGACGCGCGCAATCGCCCTGCCGCAGGTCACGGCGGGCGGACAATATGGGGATGAACAGAAGTCGCTCGTGCAAAATTTCCCCGGCGTCACCAGTACCCAGCCGCATCAAAACTGGAGCACGGACATCCAGATTTCCCAGACGATTTACGATGGCGGCAAATCCATCGCCGCGCTCCGGTCCGCCAATGTGACGAAAAAACAGGCCATCGCCATTTATCAGACGGCGGTGGCGGACACCCTGCTGCAGGTGCGGCTGGCCTACTACAGCGTGCTGCTGGCCGAGCAGCAGATCGTGGTGAACGAGGCGTCGGTGAAGCTGTTGCAAAAGGAGCTCGAGGACCAGCAGCATCGGTTGGATGCCGGGACGGTGCCGAAGTTCAATGTCCTCCGCGCCGAGGTGGCGGTGGCAAACCAGCGGCCGGCCCTGATCCAGGCGCGCAACAGCTATCGCATCGCCAAAAATAACCTTGCGAACCTGCTCGGCTACAACCTGCCGCGCGAGATCTGGGAAGACATCCCGTTGAATCTGACCGACGGTTTTGACACCGCGCCCATGCAGGTGAACCTGCCGGATGCCATCCAGGAAGCGTTGCAGAAGCGCACGGAACTCGAGGCGTTGCGCCGCACCGTGGACCTGCAAAAACTCAATGTCGTCAGCGCACGCTCCACCTATCAGCCGGCCGTCTCCGTTTTCGCCGGCTACGACTGGCAGAGCTCGCAGTTCTCAGAACAGCTGGGTGATCACTTCAATGGCTGGGTGGCGGGGGCGAAACTGGACTGGGCCATTTTTGACGGCGGCGGCACCTATGGCCGGACCAAGACGGCGAAGGCGCAGTTGGAAAGATCCAAGACCGACCTCGCTGACCAGCAGCGGCAGATCGAGCTCGGCGTGCGCACCGCGTATTCCGACCTGGTGCAGGCGCGTGAAACGTTGGAATCACAGGAGAAGGTGCAGGAAGAGGCCGACGAAGCCTTGCGCGAAGCGAATGCCCGCGCCGAGGCCGGCACCGGCACGCAGCTGGACGTGCTGGATGCGGAAACATCGCTCACGCAATCGCGCACCACGCAAATCACCGCCCAGCACGACTACGCCGCCGCCCGGGCAAGCTTCGAACGCGCTATCGGCAAAGATCTCGCGCCGGTGAAGTGAGCCATCTCGCCTGACTTCCAATAAACGCAAGAGGCGCAGAGGACGCAAAGAAACGCAGAGAAAAAACATAACCATGACGCAGCCGCCTCTGCGGGTCTCAGCGCCCTCTGCGCCTCTGCGTTTTTTCCGGCTGTAATCCAATAAATTACCAACTACGGCAGCTTCATGATCTCCGTCCGCAGCCGGCCGATGGTCTGCGACGCCAAGTGCTGGTCGATTGAACCATCGACGGGTTTCTCCAAATCCACGTGGCCGTCGGCAAAGGTGACATTCGCCTTTTGGGCATGGCGGAAGTGGGTGTTGGGGAGCGAACTGAAATCAAAGTAATACCACTCTTCAAACATCGGGTTGCTGCTGGAGGCCGGCGCCTGGAAGGTGTTGACCTGCGCCGTGTCGGTGAAAATAGCGATGGTCGCCGGGCTGGCAATTTTGCTGGTATTCACGGGCTGGTTTCCCGGCCCGCCAAAAATGTACGAGTTGCAGCCGTAGCTGAAGATGGCGTTGGTGCCCTTGAGCTTGAACTGTGGCGAATTCCAAACGGGCGAGGCGCAGAGGCGCACGGCGCTGCCGCCGAGGTACGGATAGAGCACGCCGGTGGACAGGTCGAAAGGCCGGTGACCTTCGGGCTGGGTGTTGTCGATCCAGCCGAACCAGTAGAGCGTGCCGCCGTTCGTGTTGCCAAGATTGTAGCGGAAGGAGTTTCCGCCGTTTTCATCCCAATATAATTGCGTGGCCAGCCCGAGCTGGCGGATGTTGCTGGTGCAATCGGCGCGCTGGGCGGTGGCCTTGGCGCGCGTGAGCGCGGGCAGCAGCATCGCCGCCAGGATGGCGATGATGGCGATGACCACCAGCAATTCAATCAAGGTGAACGCGCGCCGTTTCATGCCTGGTGCATCCTGATACTGCTCCAAAATTTCCGCCGCCCCAGGAGCGCGACTGTGCTGAAAGCCAGTCGCAGCAATGTGCAAAGACCAAACCGCATACGCATGCGATGGCCGCGCTGTATTCCCACCTTGCTGCGGCTGGTCTCCGACACAGCCGCGCTCCGGGGGCAGGGTAAGGATGCGCCGTTTCATGCCGCGGCCTCCAGATGTTGTTTCATCTGCCGGAAACCGTGGATGAGCCGGTAGCCGGGCTGCAGGATGTCTTCGCCGGCGATCTCGTGCACACGGCCGGAACGCACGGCGGCCAGATTTTCCCAGCCCGGGCGCGCGGCAATCTCCGCCGTCCGCAGCGGTTTGCCGCACCACGAGGCAAAAATGATCTCCGGACGGGTGGCGCAGACCTGGGCGGGCAACACCACGCGCTCCATGGCCGCGCGGCGGTTTCGCAATTCCGGAAAAACATCCTCGCCGCCGGCGCGCTCGATCAATTCCCCGACCCAGCCGATGCCGGAGATGAGCGGGTCGTTCCATTCCTCGAAATAAACCCGGGGACGGACCGGCCGCGAGACCGGCGCCAACTGTTCACGAAATTCGGCCAGCAGCTGTTCCGCCGCCGGTTCGCAATCCACAATCCGCGCCAGCAAGGCGAGCGTGTTTTCAACCTCCGCCAGCGTGCGCTGGTTGGTGGCCAGCACGGACAATCCCCGCTGCATGAGTTCGGAGGCCAACTTGGCCTGCACATCGGAAAAAGTGATGACGAGGTCGGGGCGCAGTTGCACGATCTGCTCCAGGTTCGCGGAACTGAAGCCGCTGACGCGCGGTTTGGGCGGCGCTGCCGGTGGCGGATTGAAGAACGCCGTGACGCCCACCACGCGCTCCCACGCGCCAATGCGCCAGAGCCAGTCCGCCGCCTCGGCGGACAGACAGACGATGCGCTGGGGGATGCGGTTCATTTGACGGCAAAGGGATTGGGCTCGGTTGCAAACGGACAATGGCGGCAGCCGCTGTCACAACAATAACCGCGCCGGTAGTGATACGCCGCGGTAAAAACCATCAGCCCGCCGTCGAAATAGAAATCGCCGGGCAGGACTTTTAACGCGGGCGTGCCGTTGGTCTTGGACCGGTGAAATTTCATCACGCAAGCGCGGCAGATGCAGGCCTGGTTCCGGTATTCCACCGGGATCTTGGCGATGAGTTCCTCGGGAATCTTCACCTTCGCGCACCAGCACGGCCCCTTGTAGGCGGCAAAACTGCTCAACTGGCAGTCGTTCAAACCGCCGCACAAGGGACACAGGCTGGGATTGAGGCTCATGGGCGGTCGGCGCGGATGCGGTAGAACGCCTTGTCCGGCGGGGTGGCCGGATCGGCGATGACGGTGGTGGTGCCGTTGCCGGCGGTGCTGGCGGCGGCCGACCAGCCTTGCAGGTCGGCGCTGCGTTCCAGCGTGTAAGTCCAGTTCGTCCGGCTCAGGAACTGCGCCTGCCACTGGCCGGCCTGGATGCCGCCGGCGAGATTTTGCACGGGGGGCGGCGGCAGGCTGACGACGAAATTATCCACGACGCCGTGGGCGAGGATGTCGTCACCAAAACCATCGCCCGTGTAACTGCTGATGGAAACCGTATCCAAGCGGAAGTAATTGATGTTGGCCGGAAAGTAAAAGGGCAGCGCCGTGTAAAGCACGCCATTGGTCAGCACCTGGCCGGTGATGTTCGTTGAGCCGGCCGCGTGCGAAAGGATGATTTGATACGTGACGCCGGGGCTGAGCGTCAGGTTGTCATAGGCGAACGCCAGCCCGTCGAAGCCGGGCTGCGTGTCCTTCAGCGTGGCGTCGATGGAGTCCAGGTCGTAGTAGAGATTGGCGGGGAAATAATCGAACTCGAACAGGTTGGGTGAGTTGCCGCCGGCGCGGGCGAAGGCGGCGTTGGTGGCGTCGGCGAGATTGAAGAGGCCGATGGAGATTTCGTTGGCACCGCCAAACGTCGTCAGATCGTTCAACGTAAAATCAAACGAGACGGTGAAGGCGTCGTCGCTGGTGAGCACCGTGCCGAGCGGGTGATACAGATAGCTGTTCACATCGGTGGAATCCCAGGTGACTTCCACGTTGTGGTTGGTGGGGTTCCAGTGGAAGAGGTTGGTATCGCCGAAATATTTCCAGCCGTTCAACGCCGGGTCGGTGTAAAAATCATCAGCAAACACCGGCAGCGCGCCGCTCACGCTGGAGAGGGCGTCCACTTCCGATTTGTTGCCGAGCACGTTGATGCGGACGTAACGCACGATGGGGATGTTCACGGAATTTCCATTCGTATCCTGCGCCCAGGCGAGGTCGTAGCCGGTGCCGCCCGCCGAGCCGTTATACAGCGCGCGGATGCCGGCGAGGCCCAGGCCGCCAAAGCTGTTGGTCGTGAGCGCGGGGTTCACCGGCAGATGCGGATTGCCGAGGCCGTCGGTCGGGTAGATGTTGTCCACCGTGGGCGCGAGCGCGGGGTTGAGCGTGTACCAGTTCACGCCGTCGGCGCTGACTTCCACGCGGGTGGCATCGAGGTTGTTGCCGCCAATCGCGCCGGAGGTGATGCCGCCGCCGGAAAAATTGCCGTTCGTGATGGCAAAGAAGGTGTTCCCAAAGATCAGGAAATCCAGACCGAACGGGTTGGACGGGTCGTTGATGATCGGCTGGTCGAAGCGCACGGTGAGCGAGCCGTTGGTGCCGATGGAGACGAGTTGCGACTTGGAGAACGGCGGGCCGAACGGGGTGATGGATGCGCCGGAAGCCGGGGCGCCGAGGACGGCGCCGGTGTTGGTGAAGCCGTTGGCGGCACCGGTGCCACGGTCAAAGTCGATCACGGCACTGGCGAATTGGGCATGGACGGAAACGACGGACAGGACGAACAGGCTGGCGAGCGCCAGCGGACGGATTTTCATTTGGCTGATCTTTCATTTCGGTCCCGTGAAAAAAAATCACGGAACGGATTTACAGTTGGAAGACCAGCGCAGAAATGAATTGCTCATCGTTCCCGTCCCCGTCCCCGTCCCCGTTCGAAAAATTTCGAGGACGAGGACGAGGACGAGGACGAAAAGCAAAAAAGCCTTCATCTCCGGCAAAACGGGGAATGAAGGCATTCAACGAGTCCCGCCGAAAACAGATCGGCGGGCTGGCTCCATCCTTCTCTTTGCGGAGAAGTGCCCCGAAATCGTTCGGGGCTGACGAGCGCAGTCAAACCGGTATCCTGACTTGGGCTTCAGACCTTTTCCCGCCTTCCCGTCCTTGCGGACAGTGGCATTGGGAATTGTAGCCGTTACAGTGGCGCAACCGTCCCGGATTCACACCGGGTTCCCAGACATTTGACTGCGATATCGGCGGAATCGCTTCCGCCGTTTCAAAGAACAGGGACAGTTCTACGCGGAATAAAAAATTTTCCAAGCAAAATATTTTTTTTTGGGGGGGGGCGGGAAAGGCGGGGATGCCGCGCAGCGTACCGACACGAATGTCGGTTTTCTAGTACCGGCCCTTTTATGGTTAGATGCCTCAGTTGCGTTCACGACCGATAATGCCGACAATGTCATTCCAAATCTTCCATTCAGCGTCATCGTAGAACTCGGTCTTGAGCGGGTAATTGGGGTGGCGCCCAAGGGCGCTGTTCAAACGGCTCATAAATTCACCGCGATCTTTGGCATAGAAAAGCCATTCCTTGAAATCCATACCGGTTGAGACGAGCATGAGAAACGAGTAACCATTGTACGAGGTAAGCTCTTCAATCGCCGCTTCAAAAACCAGTTGTTGAGCGTTCACGTCGCTGGGCGGCATACCGGAATCTCCGCCCTCGTAGTTCCATCGGATCGAAATACCAGTGGCGTACGAACCAATATCCGCAATCGGAGGTTTGGTTGTGCGAAGGCGATACACCACTCTTGCTTCAGCATTCTCCACCTCCGCCATAACCCAGTGATTCAACTCATCAGGAGGCATCTCGTTCCTATCATTCCTACCAAATAATCTGTTGAGGAATTTCACAAGCTCATAAAGGGACCCTAGCATTTATACCAGACTGATTTCATCTGGTTCAAGATTGTCACAAAATCCGGGCTTCGTCCATTGCACAACTTCTAAGGCAACGCAATCAGTCCAACTGTATGGCGATGGGTGCAAAAACTGGGGCTGACCCCATCACGGGGATGATTCTTCGGGACGCGGCGACCGTACATCAGGCCGGTGGTGCCGTCGTCGCCGGTTTTGGTGGCGATGCTCATTGTGTTTCACGGGAGGAAATTCAAGGCACGTGAAAAGTTGAAGAGTTAAAGCGTTGAAGGGTTGAAGCGGGACAATGCCACAGGCCAAAAGCGGCGCTGAAGCAGCCGCTTTCGACCGTGCTCGCCGCGTACGAATTTGCAAGACGCTGGGCAGGGTTAGGATGCCCCTCTGCCGCTCATGACTTCCCGGCGGCGGCAGTATGTTCCAAAATGGAACTAACTGAATCTTCCCCTAATTCGCCAGTTTTGAAGATGCTTGGTGACCGCCGTCGGTTGAGACGTCGAGATGCTATCGGCGCGCCCGGAAAAAGACGCTATTAGTCGGAGTGAAGCTGTAAGGGGATGAAACTTGCGGGTTCACATCCTGCCAATGGACCAAATCCGTGCTTTGCTGGAGTATGCCCTCGCAGGTGAGTTGCACTTGTGAGCCGGCCTTCACAATGCCGACCGTCGGCGGAAGCGCGGACGTGATGTTCGCCAAATTGCTGAGGGTCAGGGTAAAGTTTGAACCACACGTGTGACGCTGGGCTTGAAAGATGTCCACAGTAACCGTCTGTCCGTAGGAGAGTCCCAGCGCCACCATCGCAGCGGATAATGCAGACCAGGTGCCAGTAATCGGGCTGTGATCGCCACCGAGATCAATCACCAGGGTACCGTTAATAAAAATCCAGATGTCATTGCCGCCGGTGACGGTGATGGTCGCGGAGCTGTTGTTGAGTTTCGTGGTGAACTTGATGTGCGTGGCGAAACAGAAATTATGCGGACCGCTTAAGTCGCAGGCAGAGTCGCCTTGAGACCCGTCCGAATTGAAGCCCTGGCCATCGAGCGGAAAGAAATCGATGCCGGAAGACTGGAAGACGCCCACGCTGGTATTGGTCAGCGTCAACGTGCCCGGAACATAAACATTGGTGCCCGGAGTCGTTTGATACCACTGGGCGAACGAAGCCGCGCTGGTGATCTGCGTTGTGGACGCGGTGCCGGTCGAAGATGCAAATATCGGCAATCCATTCGCACCCAGATTGTTTTGCACCAGGCCATCGGCCACCCCGGTGCTGCTAACATAAGCATCAAAGTCCGGATGGCCGGCTCCGGCATGACCACCGTAAGTGCCCGGCGCGGTGCCAGAGTAAAGAAAGTCCCAATAATCAACCTGGAGATTGATGGTGCTTTGGGCGAAGCCGGCCGTGGCCTTGAGCAGAAGCAGCATGGCGATGAAATAATTCCGGCAGGAATTTGCTTTTGTGCGGACGAAGCAATGAAATTTCATTACATGCTAATACCAGAGAGCGGTCAAGAATGTCAAAGTATTGGTGCAGGAAAATGTTCGCTGCGAGGTTATTGGAGCCCTTCGCACGGTCTTGCGGTGCGTCGTATTCCACGACCGTTGCCTCAACGAGTTGATCCATTCGCCTGGCCACGGCCTCGTGCAACCGCTGCAAGCAATCCATCCGGTATTCCTTGCTGCTTTGCGAAAAGGTGTTGAAGGCCTCTTTCGCAGCACCGATGGCTTTTCGGGTGTCGATTTCGTCTGCCATGGTGACCTTGCCGATAACCTTGTTGTCGGTCGGGTTCACCAGATCGACGACCCGGGTTCCATGGGGAATGACGAACTGGCCATTGATATAGGCGCGATTAAAGGCCCTTACTGGAGTCGTGGTTTCATGTGTTTTCATTTGTGTCACCTTTCACGGGGTTTCGGCTTTACCAAGGTCGCTGTGTCTCTCAGGACCCCGGTTCACGATTTCAGTATTGCTCAAAAGCTGGTTGGCGTAACTAGCAAAAGACGCCAATGCTCTTGCAGAACGCGCCAAACGGTTTATTGCCGCAAACGGCTGGTTGCAGAAAAGGGCAGTAAACCGAGATGGGAAAACGACCCGTCAGGTCGTTGATTGCCAAAAACCCAATTTTTTTTGAATTTTCGGCCGCTTTTTGGCGTGGGCTGTTAAATGCAAGTTGCTGGTTGAAAGTTATTAGCAGAAGCGTTTTACGTTTTTTGGGTCAGGAGGCATTCCCACTCCCGAAAAAAGAAAATAAATGGCATAAATCTGCATTCTACATTCCCGGGAGAAATTCAACTTTCAGACATCTGTGATTTAATCGGGGTGTGAGACGCGAATTGTACATATGGTGCGAACGGAAAAGCGCGAGGTGGAAATGACTAATGACTAAAACCTAATGTCTAATGAATGACGAAGTACTAGCGTACGGCCACCAGATGCCGAATGGAGCGGGCGGGGGTCAAACAGGCTGTGGACGACCTGGATTCGACCGTGACTCTGGTGCCCGCTGCGCGGGGTCCGATGCCGGGCAGGCGATCATGGGGCAAGGACCGTCAGGCTTCGTTGGGCTTTGTTGGGCTTTGTTGGACCATAAAAGTTTTGGCGTACGGGCCTGCATGGGATCTGGGATCTTCCGCTTTCGCCAAGGCTACAGCGCGACAGGGGCGTCTGGGGTCTGGGCGAAGAAGTCAGAGTCTCCTTACGTCGTCTCCTACAAATCGAAGCGGACGGTTCAGCTTGGGGACGGCTTGGGCAATTTATCCATCACGGAGGGAAGTTGGAGCCGACTCATCCCGCGCTGCGGGACTGCTACGAATTATGGAGCGCTGGCGCGGTGCGAGCCGCACTGGCAGGCGCTCCACCGGTTTCAACCCGTTTCAACCGATTTCAACTGGTTTAAACCGATTTAAACCTACTTTTAAAAAAATTATGAAAACAGGCACTAGCGTACGGCCATCCGTCCCGCTCCGAGCGGGACTACGCCGCGACAGGCCAGATCGAAGATGGAACCGGCTCGCGGGGACGCTCGCCCCACCTGCCCAAACCTGTTTCTCCGGGTTAATCCGACCTAATCCGACCTAAAAAATTTAAAAGTACTGGCGTACGGCCACCAATGCAGAATGAAAAATAAAACGGATAAGGCCTCCTCTCTCCGGCTCTCTCCTCGTCGAGGAGAGAGGGCATATATTGCGTCGCGGGGTACTTGCGTACGGCCACCATCACGTCGGCTGCTACGAATCAAGGGGTGCTGGGCACAGCTCACGTTCGTCCATATTCGGCGATATTCGCCCATTCCGGAGAAAAAAATTATTTTTAATCACGGAGCATACTACCAGCCACCCGGAAACGGCCAACCCGCCGGCAGGATGCCGGCGCTCCAGTCTGAAGCGGAAAGCAGCACTGCGCCATGCTTGCACGGTGGGAAACCGGCTGTTAGCCTGCGCGGGTCAAAGCACGGTCAACCCCCTCCAATCCATGGTTCACGTTGAAGGTCTTACCAAGCTTTACGGCGAGTTCACCGCCGTGAACGATCTCTCCTTTTCCATCCAGCCCGGCGAAGTCGTCGGCCTGGTGGGCCCGAACGGCGCGGGCAAGACGACCACGTTGCGCTGCCTGGCGGGCATCATCCCGCCCTCGCGCGGCACCATCCGCGTGGCCGGCCATGACCTCAAAACCGACGCGCTGGCGGCGAAACGGCAGCTCGCCTTTTTGACGGATGAACCGCGCCTGTTCGATTATCTCACGGTCTGGCAGCACCTGAATTTTGTCGCGCGCATCTACCAAGTCGCCGATTACGAAAAGATCGGCGCCACCCTGCTCGAGGAACTGGAGCTGGCCGGCAAGCGCGACGCCCTGCCCGGCGAACTCTCGCGCGGCATGAAACAAAAGCTGGTCATCGCCTGCGGCCTGCTGCATTCGCCCAAGGTCATCTATTTCGACGAGCCGCTGACGGGCCTGGATCCCTATGGCATCCGGAAGATGAAGGATTCCATCCTGAAGCGCGCCCACGACGGCGCGGCGATCATCATCAGCTCGCACCTGCTGCACCTGGTCCAGGAAATCTGCTCGCGGCTGTTGATCCTGAAAAACGGGCGGAAGATCGCGGACGGGACGCTGGCCGAGGTGACGCGGCAATTTTCCGGGCAGACCGGCGATGCCAGCCTGGAGGAAATCTTCTTCCGCGCCACCACCGATGCCGGCACGCCGCCGCCCCCACCGCCGGTGCTGCCCGCCGCCAGACCATGATCGCCGCGCTCTTTTATCTGCAGGTGCAATCGACGCGGAACCGGCTGGTCACGCGGTTCAAGCGGCTGAAGCAGCCGAAATACCTCATCGGGGCGGTCGCCGGCGGGCTCTATTTTTACTGGTATTTTTACCGGTACCTGTTCGGTGGCAACGGGAGCGGCGTCACGCTGAACGGGACGATTCCGCCGGAATACCTGCCGCTGGTGGAATCGGCGGGCGCGCTGCTGCTTTTGATCATCGTGGTGTTCGCGTGGCTGATTCCCGGCGACCGCGCGGCGCTGACCTTCACCGAGGCGGAGGTGGCATTCCTGTTTCCGGCGCCGGTGACCCGCCGGAACCTGGTTCATTTCAAGCTCATCCGCTCACAGCTCCGGATATTTTTCACCGTGTTGCTGCTCACGCTGTTCACCCGCCGCTTTGGCGGCAACGCGTGGATCCACGCGCTGGGCTGGTGGCTGATCCTCTCGACCTTGAGCCTGCATTTTCTCGGCGCCTCCTTCACGCGGACATTGCTGCTGGACCGCGGCATTTCCAACGGGCGAAGGCGGCTGGTCGTGTTCGCACTAGTCGCCGGCCTGGTGGCCGTCGTCTGGCTGTGGGTCAGGCGGACGCTGCCGGCCCCGACCACGGCCGACACCGCCGATTTCAAGGCCTTTGCCGATTATGCGCAACAGGTGCTGAACACCGGCCCGGCGCTTTATCTGCTATATCCCTTTCATCTGCTGGCGCGGCCTTTTCTGGCCCCGGACGCGACCGCTTTTTTAATGGTGATCGGCCCCGCCCTGCTGCTGCTGGTACTGCATTACATCTGGGTGGCAGGCTCGGACGTGGCGTTTGAGGAAGCCTCGCTGGAAGCCTCGCAAAAACTCGCCGTGCGCCTCGCCGCCGTGCGCTCCGGGAACTGGCAGGCGGCCGGAAAAACCCTGAAACCGAAACGCGCGTGGTTCAAGCTGACGCCTGCAGGGCCGGCGGCGGTGGCATTGCTCTGGAAAAACCTCATCGGCGTGGGCCGGATCTTCACGCCGCGCCTGTGGATCTTTGTGGCGGTCATCCTGGTGGCCTGCTTCGCCGGCTTTGGCGGCTCCACCCATGCGCAGGGTCTTTCCACCATCGTCGTGATGATGATCGGGCTGGTGCTGGGCTATTCGCTGCTGCTGGGTCCGCAATTGTTGCGCGCTGATTTTCGCAACGACCTGCCGATGGCGGATGTCTTGAAAACCTTCCCGCTGCGGGGCTGGCAGATCGCGCTGGGGGAAATCCTCGCGCCGGTCGCGGTGCTGGCCAGCTGCCAGTGGCTGCTGCTGCTGTTCGGTTTTGCGGTCGTGATCTTCATGCCGGTCAAACAGGAACCGCTGGTCGTGGCCATCGGCATCAGCGCGGCGTGCCTGCTGCCGGTGCTGGATTTTCTGCTGTTGCTCATCCCGAACGCCGCCGTCCTGCTGTTTCCCGCCTGGGTGCAAACGGGCAAGGAGGCGTCCCGCGGCATCGAGGCCACCGGCCAGCGCCTGATCATGGCCATCGGGCAGCTGCTGGCACTGGTGGTGGCGCTGGTGCCGGCCGCGCTGGTGTTTTTGGCCGTTTATTTTCCGCTCAAAATGGCTTTTGGCCCCATCGTGCCGGTGCCGTTCGCAGCGCTGGCGGCGTCGCTGGTGGTGGCGGCGGAGGCCGCGTTGGGCGTGATATTGCTGGGCAGTTTTTTTGAGCGGTTTGATGTGACGGAGGAAACGACGAGATGAGATCAACCCTGCCGTTCCGGACTTGCGCGGGCGCAAACGCAACAACTATACTGGCGCTTCAAACTTTTTTATGAATAAGACTCCCATTCGTGTCGCTGTGACCGGTGCCGCCGGTCAAATCGGTTATTCACTCCTGTTCCGCATCGCCTCCGGCGCGGCGTTCGGCCCCGACCAGCCGGTGATCCTGCACCTCATCGAAATTCCCGATGAAAAAGCCATGGCCGCGCTGCAGGGCGTGTGCATGGAGCTCGATGATTGCGCGTTTCCGCTGCTCAAGGGCATCGTGCCGACCTCCAGCCTTGATGAAGGTTTCAAGGGCGTGAACTGGGCGCTGCTCGTCGGCGCAGTTCCCCGCAAGCAGGGCATGGAACGCAAGGACCTGCTGGGCATCAACGGCAAGATCTTCACCGGCCAGGGCAACGCCATCGCCAAGAACGGCGCGGCGGACGTCCGCGTGCTGGTCGTCGGCAACCCGTGCAACACCAACGCGCTCATCTGCGCAAACAACGCGCCGGGCGTGCCGAAGGACCGTTTCTTCGCCATGACCGCGCTCGACGAGAACCGCGCGAAGTCGCAGATCGCCAAAAAGGCCAGCGTGGATGTCACCGCCGTCACCAACCTCGCCATCTGGGGCAATCACAGCGCCACGATGTATCCGGATTTCTACAACACCAAGATCAACGGCCGCCTGGTGCCGGATGTCATCAGCCACCGCGAATGGCTGGAGAAGGATTTCATCGCCACCGTGCAGCAGCGCGGCGCGGCCATCATCAAGGCGCGCGGCCTGAGCAGCGCGGCGAGCGCGGCCAACGCCGCGGTGGACACCGTCCGCCGGATCGTCACGCCCACGGCGCCGGGCGACTGGTTCAGCGTGGCGCTGCATTCCGACGGCAGCTACGACATCGAGAAGGGCCTGATCTTCAGCTACCCGATCCGCAGCAACGGCAAGGGGCTGGAGATCGTGCAGGGCGTGCCGCTGAACGATTTCAGCAAGGCCAAGATCACCGCGACGGAAAACGAATTGAAGGAAGAGAAGTCGCTCGTCGCGGACTTGCTGCCAAAATAAAAGGGTTTTTAACGCAAAGGCGCAGAGATGCAAAGACGCAAAGGACTTTCATCTCTGCGCCATTTTGTTTTTTAAACCGCTTGGCGACTTTGCCCCTTTGCGTCTTTGCGTTAAATTCTAAATAATGAAATCACGCCCCAGGATCGGTGAAACTGGCGAACTGGCCGTTCCTACGGACATGACGCATGCCGTGGAATTTGCTGGCGACGGCATGCCCGCCGTGGTGTCCACGCCAAACATCATCCAGTTTCTGGAACGCACCGCGCGCCACACACTCGCACCGCATCTGGAAGCGGACGAACGTTCCGTGGGACTGGAGATCGACATCCGCCATCTGGCGCCGACACCCGTCGGCCAGACTATCCACTGCACCGCCCGTGTGATTTCCGTGGAGGGCAGCAAGGTGCAATTCCAGATAGAGGCGCGGGATGCGCAGGAAGTGATTGTGCGCGGATTGCACAAGCGCGCGGTCATTCGCACGGAAAGTTTTGCGAAGCGGGTGAAGGCGAAGGGGGGTTGATTTGCACTTTATGGCAATTTCATTTTCTTCCAACCCGCTTTTGTTAGTCTTGCGAACGTATGGCCTTTGATTCCTTTCGCGATTTCGTCAATGCCTTGGACAAGGCGGGCGAACTGAAACGCTTTTCGCAGCCGGTCGCCACCGAGCTGGAGATCACCGAGATCGCCGACCGCGAGATGAAGCTGCCGGGCGGCGGCAAGGCGCTGCTGTTCGAGAAGCCCACGGTCAACGGCGTGGTCTCGCCGTTTCCGGTGGCCATCAACACGCTCGGCTCGCACAAGCGCATGGCCATGAGCATGAATGCGGAGTCCGTGGACGCCGTGGCGAACGAGCTGGGCGCGCTGATGAAGGCCAAGCCGCCGACGAGTTTCAAGGAGGCCATCAAGCTGCTCTCGCTCGCGCTGGACCTGCGCCATGCCAAGCCGAAGTCCGTGAAGACGGGGGCGTGCAAAGACGTCATCCACTTAGTCCAAAGTCCGACGTCTAAAGTCCAAAGCTGGCCCGCCGCGCCCGACGTGAATCAACTTTCAACCTTCAACATTCAACCTCCAACTCTGCTGAATCTGCCGATTCTGCGTTGCTGGCCGTTGGATGGCGGACGGTTTATCACCCTGCCCTGCGTTGTCACGCGCGATCCGGATACCGGCGAGCGCAATCTGGGCATGTATCGCATCCAGATCTACGACGACAAGACAACCGGGATGCACTGGCAGTTGCAGAAGGTCGCCGCGCGGCATGGACGGCGATATTACGAAAAGGGCGAGCGGATGCCGGTGGCCATCTTCATCGGCGGCGACCCGATGTTTCCGTTTGCGGCGACGGCGCCGATGCCGGACGGATTGGATGAATTTTTGCTCGCCGGTTATCTCCGCAAAAAATCCGTGGAGATGATTAAATGCGAGACGAATGACTTGGAAGTTCCCGCCAATGCCGATTTCGTCATCGAAGGCTACATCGACCCGACCGAGCCGTTGCGCGACGAGGGGCCGTTCGGGGATCACACGGGCTATTACACCTTGCCGGAGCCGTACCCGGTGTTTCACATCACGGCCATCACACACCGCAAGGACGCGGTGTATCCGGCGACGATCGTGGGCATCCCGCCGATGGAGGATTTTTACATCGGTGGCGCGTCCGTAAAATTGTTCCTGCCCATCTTCAAGATGAACTTTCCGGAGATCGTGGACATCGCCCTGCCGGCGGAGGGCGTGTTCCACAACCTGGTGTTCGTGAGCATCAAGAAGACCTACCCGATGCAGGCGTACAAGATCATGCACGGCCTGTGGGGCATGGGGCAGATGATGTTCACGAAATACATCGTGGTGGTGGATGCGGACGTGAACGTGCACAACACGAGCGAGGTGCTGTTCCATCTCACCGCGAACACCGACCCGCAACGCGACAGCATCTTCACCAAAGGCCCATCCGACGTGCTGGACCACGCGACGAGCGAGATCGCCATCGGCAGCAAGCTGGGAATTGACGCGACGAAGAAACTGCCCGGCGAAGGTTTCAAACGGGCGTGGCCGCCATTGATCAAGATGGATGCGGCGGTGAAGGCGAAAATCGACGGGCTGTTCAATCCGCAAAAAGGCGGATAGGCGACAATGTTGCCGCGCGATCCAGACTGGCAAATGACCGTGCTCTATCTGCTCGCGCTGGCGGTGATGGGATTCGGGCTGAAGCTGGTCGCGATGCTCCTGCCAGCGCCGACACCAGCGGACCGGCGACACGTGTTCTGGTTGCTGCTGTCGCCGACCACCCTTAGGCGTTTACGACCGGTAGCGGCTTTCCTCCCGCTTCTGTCACGAACGGCAGCCTTGGGCGGCGCGCTCGTTTTGAGCTACTGGATCTATTGGCAGCTGGTTCAGATCGCGCACATGCCCGAAATTTTCCAAAGCTACTGCGCCCTGCCAATCCTCCTGCTGGTAAGCGAAACGCTCGTGGCGTTTATGACGTTGGTCTGGTTGCCCAGCGGCCAACTGTTTCCTGCGATTCATAATCGCCCGTGGCGGGCACGGAGTGTCGCGGATTTTTGGAGCAACCGGTGGAATCTATGGGTCAGCGACTGGTTTCGTTACGCCATTTTTCAACGGCTGCGTTCCCGACCGGTGTTTGCCCTTGTGTTGGCGTTCGCCATTTCCGGCCTCCTGCACGAATGGGTCATCAACGTGCCGCTTTACTTCGTCACCGGCAGGGTGCTCTTTGGCTCGATGATGGTTTATTTTCTCGTCCAGGCCGCCGGCATTTTGTTTGAACGTCGCTTCTTGCGGGGGCATGCTCGCGCAATGGCCGTGTTTACGTGGCTGGTGGTGTTGGCGCCCGCTCCATTGGTGCTCAACGAAGGAATGCTTCGGACGTTGCACCTCTGGCGGCAGTAGAGCAAGGTTTCTTGGGCCAACCCCCACCACAGCCATAACCCTAAAACAGTTGCTATTTATAGGCCACGGCGGCGCTGGAAGGGCCGGCGAGGTGGATGACTTCAAAGCGTCTGAAGCCAACTTCGCCGCACCATTTGCGGAAGTCCGCGCCGGTGTAGTCGAAGGCGTCGCCGAATTCGATGAGCATGTTCAGGGACATGAGCAGGCCCTGAACATTCTCGCGGCGGGAATCGTCAATCAGCGCCTCGATGGCCACGAGGGCGCCACCAGGCGGCAAAGCGTCATAGGCGGCGCGGATGAGGTGCATCTTTTTCTCCAGGTTCCAGTCGTGCAGAATCATGCCCATGGTGATGACATCGGCCTTGGGCAGCGGGTCCTTGAAGAAATCACCCGAGGCGGTGCCGACGTGTCCGGCGAGGCCGGCGGCGGCGATGTGTTTTTTGGCGATGGGTTCGACCGGCGGCAGATCGAAGCTGGTGCATCGGAGGTGCGGATGTTTTTTTGCGGCTTCAAGACAAAGCAGGCCGGTGGCGCCGCCAACGTCGCAGAGGGTTTTATATTTGGAGAAATCGAATTTCTCGGCGAAGGCTTCAAAGTTGATGCGGGAGATGCCCGTCATGGCGCCCATGAATTGTTCGAGCCGGGGCAGGTCGGAATAAAGTTCCTCGAAAATACCCCTGGCCCCGTGCTTGACCTCGTTTTGCGGCAGGCCGGTGCGGAGCGCCTCGGGCAGGTCATGCCAATACTTGAACAGCCGGGCATTGAGCATGATAAGAATACCGCCGACATAGCGCGGGCTTTTCTCATCGAGGAACAGCGCGCCCTCGGGCGTGTTGAAATATTTTGAGGCCGGGCCGTCGCCTGCGCGGTCGAGGAATTTCATGGCGACCAGCGCGTCGAAAAAATCCGCGATGCCGCGCGGGTGGAGTTTCAACTCCGCGCCGAGCTCCGCACCGGTGAGCTGGCGGCCGGCGAGTTTGGTGAACACGCCAAATTCCACGGCGGTGAGCAGGACTTTGGAGGACCAGAACGAAAAAGCGGTCTGGAGAATGGCATTGGGATTGGGAGTCTTGGCTTCCATGGTTGAACAGTAAGGGGCGGCGGCGTGCCGGAGAAAGCCTTTTTACCGGATCAAAGCAGAAAAGAAACCGGGGGAAAGACCGGTCACCTCGGCGGCGGCGCGGGGACGAGGCCGTGTTTGGTCATCACCGCCTTGATCTTTTCCAGATCCGGCGGGCCGCCGGCATTGATGATGGCGGCCACCTCCCGGAAATACTCCGGCCCAATGAGGGCCGGGGTCACGACGGCAAGGGCCTTGGCGGCGGCCGGTTGCAGGTTGTTAAATCCATGCACGGCACCGCGCGGGATAAAACAGGAATCACCGGGGGCGATATCCACCGGCCAGCCGTTGACTGTGAATGTCATCACGCCTTCCAAGCCATAGATGGTTTCGTCGTAATGCGCGTGTGAATGGGGCGCGGGCACCTTTACGCTGGCGGGCACGGTGAATTCAAACATCGCCAGCTGGCCGTCGGAGTCTTTGCTCTCGAGGAGGAAGCGGATTTCAATCTGCCCGGCACGGATGACTTCTTTGGTTTGTGACATAAACAATTCGATAGCAGGCTGCTTTACACACCGGGTGGCGGCAAAATTTCCAGGCCGTATTTCTGGGCGATGCCCATCACGCGCGGGATGTCCGACTGCTGCTGCGGGCTGAGCGCGCCGATCTCCTCGAAGAAGCCCTCGAAACCGGACGGATTGATGACGCACATGAGGCGGCCGGGCGTCTGGCCGAGGTAACGGTAGGTGTGCGGTACGCCGCGGGGCGCAAAAATGGTCGCGCCCTTTTTGGCGGTGAAGGTTTTGCCACCGACGGTCCACTCGTATTCGCCCTCAAGAATCTGGAAGGTCTCGTCTTCGCGGTGATGGATGTGCGGCGGCGGACCGCCGCCGGGGACATCGTGCGATTCAACCACGCTGACCGTGCCGCCGGTGTCACGGCCGTGGATGCGGATGAGCATCGGGATGCCAAGGATGTTGACCGCCTTGCCGCCGTCGTTGGGGACCTGGATGGGGTTCATATTATTTTAACAGACGCGGCAGGGATGTTCTTCATGCGCAGGCAGATTGGCAAGCTGGCAATTACAACGCAACACACTGCCTTCTACAGTTAATCAAGAAAACCAATACCGTGCCTGGAATCATGGCTTTTTCGGCAAATGGCCCTATGTTGTCGCCATGCATTTAGAGACGGTTCTCCGCATTGTTTTCGGCACGCTGTTTATCGCGACGCTGGTCGGCGGATATTTTCTGTTCAAGAATTATGACCGGCTGCTTGGCCCGGATCCGTCGATCCCCAGTGACAACGAGGGCTCGCGCGGCTTGAACAAGGTCCAGGTCATCGTGATCTGGCTGCATCTGGCCGGCATCACCGGCGGTTTCGCCCTGCTGCTCCATTAGGTCATCCGCGGCGCGGTGAACCGCGCTCCGCCGTTTCAACCACGCTTGTTGAAAGCGCGGTGGGCCACGCGGTCGCTCTTTTTGCGGGTCTGCCAGCCGGCCTGTTTTTTGGCTTCGCGCAGGTGGCCGATCTCAAGCTGGAGTTTGACGAAGCTTTCATGGCGATCGCGCGGGAGCGTCCCGGCGGCAAGGGCGGCGAGCACGGCGCAATCCTTCTCCTTCGTGTGGGTGCAATCGCGGAAATGGCATTGCTGCGCGAGCGCCTCGATTTCGGGAAAGGTTTCCTTGGAGCCTTCGGTTGCGCCCCAGAGATGAAACTCCCGCATGCCGGGCGTGTCGATGACCACGCCGCCATCCGGCAAGAAAATCATTTCGCGCCAGGAGGTGGTGTGCCGGCCCTTGGCGTCGGCCTCGCGGACTTCGATCGTCGCCTGCAGTTCTTCGCCATAAAGCCGGTTGATGAGGCTCGATTTGCCGACGCCGGAAGTGCCGATGAAAGCGACGGTATCGCCGGGCTTGATGAGCGACTGGAGTTTTTTCACGCCGCGCCCGGTGAGCGCACAGGCCGCCAGCACCAGCGCATCGCCCGCCGCCTCGGTGGCCTCGGCCAGCTTGGCCTCAAGGTTCTCGCACAAATCTATCTTGTTGAGGATCACCACCGGGCGGGCGCCGCTTTCATGGCCCATGACGAGCATCCGTTCGAGGCGGGCGGCATTGAAGCTGGCATCGGCGGCGGTCACGAGGAACACCGTTTCGATGTTGGTGGCAAGAATCTGCGCGGCGGTGTTGCGGCCGGTCGTTTTGCGGGTGATCTGGGTTCGGCGCGGCAGAATGGCCTGGATGGTGGCTTTCGGTTCGTTCGGCACGGGTTTCACCGCGACCCAATCGCCGACCTTGGGGAGTTTGGTGTGATCGCCGCGGGCCTCGTGCATGGCCTTGCCGGTGATCTGCGCGGAGAGTTCGGCTTCGACGGTCCAGACGCGGTAGAAATGCTTGTCCTCCACGGCCACGCGGGCGGGGATGAGACCCTTGGCAAGATACGGCGCGAACTGCGCGTCGCGCTCCGCGTTCCAGCCGAGCTTGGTCAGGCCTGCGAACGCCGGGTTGATGGCATCAGGCATCTCAGCGGCCATAATTGCCCGGCGCGGCGGTGGTCAAAACGTGCGGCATCCCTGAATGGAAGCGATTGCGGGGCGCGGCGTCAACGCGGGAATCGATCGAACGGTTTGGAAATGCCGGTGACAAGTCCGGAAAGAAAGCTTAAACTTCCATTGCGCGAATGAAAAACCGTGTTCAAACGATGGATGCCGCCAAAGCCCGGCGCTGGGCGCGCCGTCTGTCAGCACGGGTCGCAAAAGTTCTGGCCACCCATCCTCACGCCGATCCCGACAATGTCCGCCATACTTTGATTTTGCTGGAACAACCGCCGTTGGAACGATTGCAAAGGAGCCTGATCCGTGGCCGCGTATTACAATTGACGCGGTGGTAGAGATGAAAATGCAGATGGAAAAGTTGGTTGGTAAATAATTATGGGAGCCGAACGAGTACCTTGCCGGACGGAAGGTTGTAATAACACGATTCTTCCCGAGACAGCCAAAGCCAATGATGGTCATTGCATGCCGTGTGTCCTTAAACGGCAGCGGCAGGAACGAGAAGAATACATCCGGAAAAATAGGCGTGAAGTGAATCCGTATGCGGGCATAACTGACGCAGTTGAAATAATTCGTGTCATGCACACACGCAGAGTCCGTGACCCGCTGATCGTATTCAGCCCATGCCCGAGGTCCGCAGAGGAACTCTATTCCAAATTGAACGCTGACCAAGCCGGTCGGTTGATGACGATGGCGGCAAATGAAATGCGTACCGGAAATGAAGACTTCGCAAAAGATGTTGCGAAATCACTCGCCACACTCACGGACTACCCGCTCGACGACATGTTAGATGCGTGGATTGGCCGAAACCAATTTTGGCCTGCAGTCATTTTCCGAGGAGCAGGCGCTAGAATCAGAAATGCTGTGATAAGTGCGCTTGAGTTGCGAAAAGCGAATGCAAATCATGCCCTCTCCGCGTTAGCCTGGATTGGCGACACCACGGTTCAGGAGTTATTTCACCGTTGGGAAGCCAAACCGCCATATTGGCGCAGCGGGCTGTGCGTTGGGCCAGCCCACTATGCAAATGTCGCCGGCTGGGAGTTGGACGCAAACAAAAAACGGAATCTGTTCCACGATGAATGCTGGGCCATTACGCCCACGCGGGCGGATGAAATATCTGACAAGTCTTTGCGACTCATGTATGAAGTTGAACAGAGCTGTCCTTGGTGCCAGCGAAAACTGATCCATCTCGCTGAATTGAATCTTACTGATGAACGTTTTGCTTTCCTTGGAGCATCAGGAGAAAAGCTGCCCATCCTTACGTGTGATGCTTGTACCTGCTATGGAACCGGATTCATGTTTTCACGAATTGCGCCTGACGGAACTGCGCGATTAGCGGATGAAAATAAGCGCCCCGATTGGCTGCCTAAGGACGCAAGCACATGGGGGCGCAGTCCGTGGAAAGATGTGCCAGTCCGCCTGCATCAACGGAGCGCAATCCATGCAGTTGACTGGTGCATGCCCGTTTCAATTTCACAAATCGGAGGATTACCAGCTTGGGTGCAAGACTCCGCATTCCCCAAATGCCCCGATTGTTCAGGAACGATGAAGTTTGTAGCCCAGGTCGATAATGGGCAATTTCCTTCTCACGAAGGCGTTTACTACGCATTTCTATGTGCTTCCTGTCGTGTCACAGCGACAACCTACCAACAAACTTAAAGTTAGTTTGTGCGGCTGCAGCAAAGCCCCCGCGCGGCGCAAAAATGCTCGTGCACTTAGAGCCTACGGTAACGGCTCGATTGTGATATTGCGAAACTCCACCGGTTTGCCCTCGGCCTGCAAACCGATCGTGCCGGAACTGACGGAGGCGCCGGAAATCTCGTTTTGCAGGACGCCATTGACGCGGACGGTCACGGTATTGCTGCGGCAGAGGATTTCGTAGGAATTCCATTCGCCAACGGGCTTTTCCGAGCTGGGCTGACGGCGGGGGAAGCTTTTGGCATCGGGTGTGGCCAAATTATCCGCGTGGGAACCACCGTTGAGCCGGATTTCGCCGGCACTGCCGGACAGCAACTGCGCCTCGAAACACATCGGCCAGACCTTGTCCGGCGGATTGATGTGCAGAAACACACCGCTATTGCCGGGGCCGGCCGGGAAGCGCCATTCGGCGTGCAGTTTGTAGTCGTGATAGGACTGGAGCGTGCGCGCGTAGCCGTTCGGCTTGCCAAGACAGGCGATGACACCGTTGGTCACGGACCAGATGGATTCCGCGGGCGTATTGGTATCTTTGGAAACAAAGGTCCAGCCGGAAAAGCTTTTGCCATCGAAAAGTTCGATCTTGCCCGACGGAGTAATGGAGGTTGTGGCGGGTTGCGCGGACAGGGAATGGGCGGCGGTCATCAAAGATAAAATCGCGAGCCACAAGGGACGGGAAAATGATTTCATGAGGGGAGATTGCCGGTGAGGTGGACGGAGGGCAATCCGGATGTTTGTTGGAGGAAACAACCTCATGGTGCAGAAGGCTTGATTCGCGAAAGGAAAAGAGGAAACTCGTTTCGCCATCATGAACCCGAGCCGCCGATATGCCTATAACCTGCCGTGGCGCCTGATGCTCATGGGCACGGCCGGCTATGCGGGGCTGTCCTTTTTCATGGCTCACTTGGCAGCACAGACTGCAAGCGTGTTTTTCGTGATTATGAGCGCCTTGAGCGTGATGTTCGGCTTCTTTGCATTCGTCGTGCTGACGCGCCGTCTTGTGTTTCCCCGCACGCTGGAATTGACCGAGGACGCGATTTTGTATCCGCACGGATTTCCGCGGACGCGGGTCACGCGCATCCCCTACGCTAACATCATATTGATGAGGGACGGGGCGGTCAGTCCAAACATGAGTTTCTGCGTGGTCACGGGGGCGGGAGATTTTGAGATCATGGGGATCCGGTTCACTGATATGGAAAGCTATCGTGACGCGAAAGATTTTATTCAGGCACGGGCCGCGGCCAAAATGGCCAGCCCCGAGGAACGGGAGAAAATTTCGGCGGCGTTTCCGGAGCCTATCATGGAACCGGAAGACTGGCCCCGTTACCGGAGGCATCTGGTCATCTCCAAGCCGTTATTGCCGCGCCTGGGTAAAGCACTCTGGTTTGCCATCCGTTGCCTGGGCGTGTTCTCCATTCCATGGCTCCTTTTGCAAGCGTTGCTACTACCCACCATATCATTCACCGGATTCCTTGGCGTTTGCATGCCGGTCACATTTTTCTTCACCTGTCTGTATTGGGGCTATGCCACTCACCCTGTACGTGTCTCCAGAATCACCATGCTGGGCAATGGTATCAGCGTGCTTTCCGGGTTGCAGACCTGGAATTGGAGCTACCGCGATTTTTCAAGCTGGGCCATGATTGACCGGGAGTTTGAAGGACGCACGCTGTACATCGTGCTGTTGGAACGGCGGCCTGATTACGTGGTCTCGTTCACTTTGCCGGATGGCATCACTCGTGAGCGGTTCGTGGGGATCTTTCGTGATAAAAAAATCCCGGAATCGCCCGGCCTCAAGCCGGCTTGGGAAGAGCGGTGATCATCGGCCGGCGCAGACAAACCCGGGAAGACCGGGGCTTTGGAAACGGCCTGAAATCCTTCACGCCAGCTTGCCGTATTTGCGGATCTGCGGCCAGAGCCAGGCCACGGCGAGCACCACGAGGATCGTCCCGATGCCGCCGGTCACGGTGGATATGATGGCGCCGGTCGCGTGCGCATTGCCCAACACCGTCGGGGTCGTGAAAAAAAACGCGACGATGCCGGAACGGAAGCCGCCAAGTTCGTTCGAGGTGCCGATGAACAGGCTGTTGACCGCCGAGACACGGCCGCGCTTTTCATCCGGCGTCAAAATCTGCACCAGCGTCTGCCGCACCACCACGCTGATGTTGTCCACGAAACCCGCCAACGCCAGCATCGCAAACGCGGTCCAGAACCAGAGGCTGTTGGGCAAATCGATCCAGCGGCCCAGGCAGTTCTGGTTCGCCAGGCCGAAGGCGATGGTGGCCACGCCAAAGATGGCCACCGACCATAACAGGGCTTTGCCCGCCTTTTGCATCGGCGGACGGTGCGCCATGAGGAACGCGCAGATCACGGCGCCGATCGCCATCGAATTCCGCAGCCAGCCCAGGCCGCCCGGGCCGACGTGGTAGATGTCATCCGCAAACATCGGCAGGATCGTCACCGCGCCCCCGAGGAGCACCGCAAACAGGTCGAGCGAGATGACACCGAGGATGATTTTATTTTGATAAACAAAACGGAAGCCCTCGACGAGGCTGTGCACGGAAATGGGTTCCGCCGGCCTGACCTTGTGGATGTGGCGGATCGGCACCACCAGCGCGAAACAAACGAGGGATGCCAGGATGTTCAACGCGTAGACCGGCCAGGCCGTGCTGTGTTCCTCCGCATGCGGCGTCAGGGCGATCACCGCGCCGAACACCACCGGCCCCAGCACCGCTGACAATTGAAAAGCCCCGCTGTTAAACGTCACCGCGCGGGCGAATTCACCGCGGGGCACCAGGCTGGTGACGAACGCCGCGCTCGCCGGCCACAGAAACGTCCGCGCCGCGCCCAGGATGAACAGGCAGATGTAGATCCAGATGACGTTCAGGGCCAGCACGGACATCAGGGTCAGCCCCAGGCTGCACGCGGCCACGATCAATGTCGTGATCAGGATGATTTTTTTTCGGTTGAAGGTGTCGGCGAAATGACCGGCCGGCACGGTGCAAAGGATCATCGGGATCATCAGCGACAAGCCCACCAGCGCCAGCGGCAGCGCCGAATGTGTGCGCTGGTACAGTTCCCAATCGATGGCGACCACGAGCATCTGCTGCCCCAATGACGCGACAAACCGGCCGATGAGGTAACGGGTAAAATTCGCGTTCCGCAGAACGGAATAGGCGCCCGGGGTCGCGGGCCTGGTCACCGGCTCATCGGGCAAATTTTCTGGCGATTCGGAATCGTGCATGAAAACAACGGCGGTCAAATTAGCCGAAAAACCGGCCTGGTCGAGATTTGTCGCAGGTGAACGGACCCTTGTCTCCGGCGTTCAACTCTTTTCTTCGCGGAAGCGGTGTGCGAGACTGGCTTTGCATGAACGAGCCTGAAAACAACCTGCCGACCGGCGATGCCACGCCGCGCAAATATCGCTGGCCGTGGTTTTTTTGGGGGGCGGTCGTGCTGTTCATTGCGCTGGCGGTTTTCGCGGTGGCCTTTGCGGCGCACCGGATCGCGACCGAGCGGGATACCAATGCGCCGCTGCCGGGCACGGCGCCGATGAGGTAGGGGTGTTCAAGGGCGGAAGAAGCAAGGTTAGTTTTGTTGTCCGTCCTCACCCCATCCCTCTCCTTGTATCTTCTAAATCGTCCTGCTTGGCAGGCTTGCGAAAGCCAGCCAAGCTGGGGCCGCCCTCCGGCCTGCAGGCCGGAGGGCGGCGGCGCGCGCGGAAACGTCCTCTCCTGGCATA
>DATHQS010000222.1:0-3994 GCA_035482455.1 Candidatus Acidiferrales bacterium
CGATCCGGGGCTTTTGGCGCGCGTTCACGGGGCCCGGACCGTGTTTTTTTATGGTTGGAATTTTCGTTCGCCGGAACTGGTCCGGCGGCATGCGGAAAATATCCGCGCCTATTTTCAGCCTGTCGATGAGATTGCCGCCGCCAGCCGTGGGGCGGTCGCACGGATGCGGTCGCAGGCGGAAATTGTCGTGGGCGTCCATATCCGCCATGGTGATTACCGCACTTGGAAGAACGGGCAGTATTGTTACCCAGTGGAGCAGTACGCCCTGTGGATGCACGCCTTGGCCGCGCAATTTCCCGGACGACGCGTGGCGTTTTTGGTGGCGAGCGATGAACCGCGAACCTTGGAAGAGTTCCCCGGCCTGACCACCGGCTTCTGCCCGGGTTCACCCGTGGCGGACATCTATGCGCTGGCTGGCTGCGATTATATCATCGGCCCGCCCAGCACCTATTCGCAATGGGCCTCATTCCATGGCAACAAGCCGTTACGGCAGCTTCAAAGCCGTGATGCGTCGGTCGCCCTGGACTCCTTTTCCGTCTCCTTCCTTGGCGATATCCCTTGAATACAGGACGCGCGCGCGCCATTTCATTTGATGACCCGGTAATTTTTGTGCACGCCGACACTGATGCCCGTTAAGCTCTTAAAAAGCATGGCGACATCTTCCCAGAAATAATTCCGCCGGTAGCTGCGCGGCAGCCGGATCAGCGGGCTACGCGGGGCATAGGTCCAGTTGGCCGCCGCGACAATCTCGCGCATCACCGACGGATGTGTGCCTTTGAACGGTTTCACCTTCTGGTCCTCATCATAGTAATCTTGCGGCCGGTTCGTGATCTCTCGCTTGACCGCCTCGTCGCTCCGGGAAAGTCTCAGGAAATTTTCGCGTTTAATGCGGGCTTGCTGCGGTGCCAGTGCGTGACCGTAATGGAAATACTTTCCTCCGGATTTCTTCACCCGCAGTTTTTCGTTCCCGGCAACCGTGCGAAAGCCTTGCGCATCACCAACCGATTGGATGTTCGCACTGCGCCGCACGACGCGCACCTCGCTTTGATACCAGCCGAATGAATAAGCATAGGTCCAATAGCTCCCGTAAAAATGGGTATAGTCCACGAGCAGTCCCTGGACGGCGGGATGGCTTGATTCGCGCTCCATCGCGGCGCGCAAGGCGGGCAGGGAGTCCTCGTGCAGCACCTCGTCACCTTGGATATAGACGCACCAGTCACCGGTACACTCACGCAGGGCGAGGTTGGTGTGGTGTGACATCGCCAGTCCGCGCGTGCGCATGGACTCATCCCATTCGGACTCGATAATGCGGATTTTCGGGTCGCCGATGGCGCGCACGGCGGCGAGCGTTTCATCGGTTGAATGGGGGATGTTTACGATGATCTCGTCGCACAAGGGCAACAGGGAGCGGATGGCCGGGATGAAGGGATATCCCAGCGTTACGCCATTCCGGATAAAGGTAAACCCGCTGATTTTCATGATTTCATTGCTTGCAGACCAGAAATGTCATGTAAAAAAGTAAATATACTTTTTCCGAAGCCGTCGCCATCACAAACGGGATTTCATTTGCCCCGGGGTTCGTTGTGGTGGTCATCCCCGGGCGTAATCGCAATAATTGCGTTGATAACTCCAACGGTTGCGCAGCATCCAGAGCCGGTGCTTCATCCGGTCCATCCAGCCGAAGTCAGCGGCATGCAATATCTGTTCGCGGCGCGCGGCCGGAACATGCAAGTCTTCCAGCCAGAAAACCAGCAACCCAAAAAGTTCCTCCGCCACCGGACGGTTTTGCGCGATGACATCGCAGGTTTGGGTCGGGTCGGTTGGACGGTGAAACAATTCCGCCCCCGCCAATCCCCCGGCGGGCGCATAAACCAGGCACCATTCATCGGTGATCACCGTCAGGCAGCCCACCGTGCCCCTGTGTGGATGGCAACCACCGACGGCAAATTTCTGCGTGCCCGGACCGCCGTTCAAGCGCGGCACCAGTGAATTTCCCTGGGCCCAGTCAACTTTGGAGACGCCCGCCAATTCGAGCACGGTGGCAAACAAGTCCGGGGGCTGGCACAGACCGGGCACGGTCGTTCCCGCGCCGATGCCCCGGGGATGGCGCACCAGGAGCGGAATATGACCCAGTTCCTCGTAGATGGTCGTGGGTCGCGACAACTGGCTCTTCAGCGGTTTGCCCAACATGCCGTGTTCGCCAAAATAGTAGCCGTGATCGGAACAGAAAATCACCGCCGTCTCTTCCAGCAGTTGATTTTTTCGCAGGTGTGCCAGCAATTGTCCGACCCAGAAATCCGTCTGGCTGACTTCGGATTTATAAAGGCTGCGCATGTTTTCCAGATCCGCGGCGCAATAGCGGCTGGCCTTGCCGGAATACGGCCAGAAAACCCTGTCCCCCGCGGGATTCCAAGGATACTGCCTCAAATAATGCTCGGGCGCATCCCACGGCTCATGCGGATCAAATGTGTCCAGCCAGAGAAAAAACTTTCCCGGCGGCCGGTCCAGCCAGCGCATGGTTTCCCGGAATACCGTCTCGGTCGTGTTGGTGTTTTGCTGTTTGTACCAGTAGGCGTTCCGGCGGTAACGCTCCAGCCGGTTCGGTTTCGGCTCCAATTTTTCCACCGCACAGGGCAGATCGATCATCGGGGTCGTCGGCGGTTGAAAGTGGTCATGGAGCTGTCCCGGCACATTTTTCACAAAGTCGAATCCGCGGCCGAAACCGAATCCATCCTGCATCAAGTGCAGATTGTCCGCGAGCAACGCCGTGGCAAAACCGTGATGCTTGAACACTTCTGCCAGCACCGGAAACTGGAACGGCAGCGGCCCCCAATCCATCAGGGGAAACGTATAACGGCCCGAGAAAACCTCGATCCGGTTGACCAGGGTGGGAAATGAGCACAGCCAGAAATCGGAGAAGCACGCGCTTTCACGCGCCAATTGGTCGAGATTCGGCGTCACGACCTGTTGCCGCCCGGTAAAGCCCAGGTGGTCATAACGAAACGTATCGGAACAGATGACGATGACGTTCATGGACTTTTATTTTTCCCCGGCCGGCAGGGATCGGGTCGGGGCTTAAATGCAGGGAAGGCCTTTACCACCGTCATATCGCCATTCCCTGGCCTGTTCCCACCCTGTTTGCGGCCCGATGGGGCGATGGGCAGATTTTCGGAAAACAACATATGACCAGTGAAGTCTGCGAACGGCATGCGCCGTGTTCAAGCCTATTTTCCTCCGATGCCCCGGCCGCCTGGCGGCAAACCCGAAAACAAAACTTTTGTTTTCCCCCGCGTCAGCCAAGAATGGGGGACGCATGATTGAATTTTTGCGCAAGTTGTGGCAATTCGTCCACCCGTACCGCGGACGCTTTTTCCTGGGCCTGCTCTGTGGCGCTTTTTTTGGCATCACCAACGGCCTGCTCATCGGCTCCATCCGCGTCGTGATGCAGCTTGTTTTCAAGCATGAACTCACCCTGCACACCGATCTGGAAAACACGCCCGCGTGGATTCATCCGCTCTCCCACCGTTTGGCCGCCATCATTCCAGATATCAAAGCCCCGGCGGACACCGACCATCTGGGCTGGTTCCTGATCATCGCCCTGATTCCCGGCATCATGATTTTTCGGAACACCATGCAATATCTGAGCATTTACCTGACCAACTGGGCGGCCATGCGCGCGGTCACGGACATCCGCACCAAGCTGTTCAGCCACCTGCAGAACCTTTCCCTCGGCTTCTTCAACCGCACCAGCACCGGCGACCTCATTGCGCGCATCTCCAACGATACCCAGGCGTTGAGCTCCATTATCAGCAATTCGCTGACCGCCGCGGTCACCGCGCCGCTGACCATCCTGGCCATTCTCGCCTACCAGCTCGCGGTGCAGCCCGCCCTGACGCTGGTTTCCGTCATCGTTTTTCCCGTGTGCCTGGTGCCCATCATCATCTTCGGGCGCAAGGTCCGCAAATCCGCCCGGGCCGTGCAGGGGCACAACGCC
>DATHQS010000223.1:0-12089 GCA_035482455.1 Candidatus Acidiferrales bacterium
AGTCCCGCGCACGCCTTTCCGATCAATTCCTTTTCCGTGAGTTGATGCGTATCGCGCGCCGTGAACGCAAATTCATCCGTCTTCGGTGTAAGGATGCGTGCGCCACCATGCGTCCGCCGCAAGCTGCCCCCCGCCTCCAGCGTGGTCAAATCGCGACGAACCGTGGAAGTAGAAGCCTCCACGTGCTGCGCAAGTTCCTCCAGTGAAGCAAATTCAACGCGTTGAAGGTACGCTTCAATGCGATGTTTGCGCTCTTCTGGCGTCATAGTTTCAATACTTTGGAAGATTTTGATAGTTTTTGCAAGATAATTGTTGACTTAATCTTAAAAGTTGTCAGATTCGTTCAAAGATTATGTCTGTAGCCGCACCAGCACCCCATCGTGCCGTCGTCGAACATTTGGTTCGCCAAGCGGTTTATGCGCGTCTTGGCAAGCCCCTGCCGCGCGTCGCCAGCGGTCTGAATCCGCTCATCGTCAATGTCAGTGCGCGCCACTGCCACCTCACCCAGGAAGCAGTCGAAGCCCTTTTCGGCAAAGGTCACAAGCTGACCGTCCACAAATGGCTGTATCAGGAAGGCCAGTTCGCCGCGAAGGAAACCGTCACGCTCATCGGACCGCGCAGTCGCGTGATCTCCAATCTCCGCATCCTCGGCCCCTGCCGCACGTTGAACCAGGTGGAACTCGCTTACACCGATTCCATCTCGCTCGGGTTCGACATCCCCCTGCGCGCTTCCGGCGACATCAAGGGCACGCCCGGCGCGATGCTCATGGGTCCGGCCGGCTTTTTTGAGATGCCCGATGGCGTCATCCGCGCCCTGCGCCACGCACACTTGAGTCCGGCGGATGCCGAGTTTTATGGCGTCAAGCATGGCGATTTCATGAAGCTCAAAATCGGCGGCGACTGCGCCATCTCCCTCGAAAAGATGCTTTGCCGTGTCGATAAAAGTTTCAAGCTCGAAGTCCACATCGACACCGACGAAGGCAACGCCTGCAACCTGCAGTCCGACACGCCCGTGGAACTCATCAAATAAAATTCCTTACAACTCTCAACCATCAACCAAAATAAATAAATTATGAGCGAAGCAATCGGAATGATCGAAACCAAGGGCTACGTTGGCAGCGTTGAAGCCAGCGACGCCATGGTCAAGGCGGCCAACGTCACGTTGGTCAAAACCATCGCCATCGGCGGCGGACTTATCACCGTCATCGCCAAGGGCGACGTCGGCAGCATCAAGGCCGCTGTGGACGCCGGCTCCAAGGCCGCGGCCAAGGTCGGCGAACTCATCAGTTCCCACATCATCGCCCGTCCGCATGACGAACTGCTCGAGGCGTTCCTCGGCACGGCTGTGAAAAAATAACCCACCCACAATAATTTTTACTCCAAACGAATATGTCAAAACAAGCTGTTGGAATGATTGAATGCAAGGGTTTCTGCGCCGCCGTTGAGGCCGCCGATGCCGCGCTCAAGTCCGCGAACGTCCACATCACCGGCTGGGAAAAGGTCGGCAGTGGTTACGTCACCGTGTTCTTCCGTGGTGATGTCGCCGCCGTCAAGGCCGCCACCGATTCCGGCGCCGCCGCCGCCGCCCAGGTCGGCTCGGTCGTCAGTGTCCAGGTCATCCCCCGTCCGCATGACGGATTGAGCGGCCTCGGCAAGTGGCTCGAATAACACTCCAAGTGAAGATCCTCGTCGCCAACCTCGGTTCGACCTCGCTCAAGTGGCGGTTGTTTGATTTTTCAAACAACGCCGAGCGCCTTTTGCACAAGGGCGGCTTTGAGCGCGTTACCGATTATTCCAAGGCGATCGAGGATTGCATGGCGGAGTTGAAAAACGCCAAGGCCATCACGGATGAAAACGAGCTGAGCGCCGTCGGTTTCAAGACCGTCATCGCCAAAAACGTCACCGGCTGCGTGCGGTTGGATGAAAGCGTGTTGCAGGCCATGGCCGATTACAACGGCCTCGCGCCCGCCCACAACCCGCCCTACATCACCGGCATCAAGCTGTTCGCGCAGCGCGTGCCCAAGGTGCCGCTCATCGGGTTGTTTGAAACCGCCTTCCACCAGTTCGCCGCGCCCGCCGCCGTGAACTACGCCGTGCCGGAAGCCTGGCGCCAGATCGGCGTGCGCCGCTGGGGCTTTCATGGCGCCAGCCACAAGTTCATCGCCGAACGCTCCGCGGAATTGCTCTGCCGCCCCGACGTGGCCGAGCGCGCCCGCCAGCTTTACGTGAACAGCGGCGCGACCAAGATCTCCGGCGCTCCCCTGCGCGTGATCTCCTGCCATCTCGGCGGCAGTTCCAGCGTCACCGGCATCTTGAACGGCGCGTCCATCGGCACCAGCATGGGCATGAGCCCGCAGTCTGGTCTGCCGCAGAACAACCGCGTTGGCGACCTCGATGCCGAGGCCCTGCCCTACGCCATGAAAACGCTCGGCATCAGCGTCGAGGAAGCGCAGAAGCAATTGACCAAGCAATCCGGCCTGCTCGGTTTGAGCGGCGTTTCAAACGACATCCGCGATGTCACCGATGCCGCCAACAAGGGCAATCCAAATGCCAAACTTGCGTTGGATGTTTTCGTCGCCAGCACCCGCCATTGGGTCGGCAGCTACTTTCTGGAATTGAATGGCGCGGACGCCATCGTCTTCACCGCCGGCACCGGCGAGAACCGCGCCGAACTGCGCGCCGCCATCTGCGCCAACCTGGAAAATCTCGGCATCAAGCTCGACGCCGAAAAAAATAATTCTACCCGCGCCACCGAGTCCGTTATCAGCGCCGCCGATTCAGCGGTCAAAATTTTCGTGATCCCCGCGAACGAGGAACTCGTCGTGGCCCGCGAAGCCAGAAGGTTTCTGGAAACCCGAAAGAACTAAATTTATTAACGACAACTCTCAACCAACAACCAAAAATAACTATATGCCACAAGCCATTGGAATGATTGAAACCCGCGGTCTCGTTGCCCTCGTTGAAGGCACCGACGCCATGCTCAAGGCCGCCAACGTTGAACTCGTCGGCCCCATGACCCAGGTCGGCAATGCCCTCGTCACCGCGTGTGTCGTCGGCGATGTCGCCGCCGTCAAGGCCGCCACCGACGCCGGCGCCCAGGCCATCAAGGCCATCAAAGGCGACCTCGTCAGCGTCCACGTCATCGCCCGCCCGCATGCGGATGTCGAAGCGGTGTTGCCGAAGAAAAAGTAAGCTGGCAAGGCGGCGCTGCCGCGCCGCCTGCAAAACTTGGGACGGGCCGCCGCCCGCCCCGCCAATAAAACTATGTTCCTCGCCAAAGTCGAAGGCCAGGTGGTCGCCACCAAGAAAGACCCGAACATGTCGGGTCGCAAGCTGCTGTTGCTCCGCCCGCAGCTCGTGGACGAAAAGGACCCGACGAAGTTCCGTCCGGGTGCCAACACCATTGTAGCCGTGGACTCGCTTGGCGCGGGCGAAGGCGAAATGGTCCTGTTCTGCCAGGGCAGCAGCGCCCGCCTCGCCGGTGGCATGAAGGAATCCCCCGTGGATGCCGTAATCATCGGCATCGTGGATAACGTGGACGTGTTCGGGAAACAGATCTTCAGTGCAAAGACCTGAACCACCAATAAACACGAATGAACACAAATCCGGAAAGCAAATTGTTGTTGAAGGACGAAGTGTATCAGATCGTTGGTTCAGCAATTGAAGTTCTAAACGAAATTGGTCATGGCCTGCATGAAAAACCATATGAGAACGCATTGGTCGTCGAATTTGGAATCCGCAAAGTTCCTTTCCAGCAACAGGTCGGCTTTGATGTTCTCTATAAAGGCCACAAAGTCGGGTTGTTCATCCCCGACCTGCTCGCATACGGACAGGTTGTGATCGATGCCAAAGTCATTGACCGCATAACCGACGTGGAACGGGGCCAGATGTTGAACTATTTGAAGATAACGAAGTATCGGGTCGGAGTGATTTTGAATTTCAAAAACCCGAAGCTGGAGTGGGAACGCATAGTTCTCTGATTCGTGTTTATTAGTGTTAATTCGTGGTTAAAATTTAATTTTTATGAGCGCCGTGAACGAAACTTTGATCCGTGATGTGGTATCCGAGGTGCTGGGCAAACTCGGCGGCACCGCCACCGCGACCACCAAGCCGTCCCCTACTCCTTCGCCCGCGCCGAAAGCGGATTCGTGCAGCCACGGCGCGAAGAAGACTTCCAGCACAAATGTTGCCTTGCGCGGCAAATACGGCGTGTTTGCCACGGCGGAAGAAGCCTGCGCTGCTGCGCAAGAATCATTCTTGCAGCTCAAGGAAAAAGGCATTGCCGCCCGTCGCAAGATCGAAGAGATCGTCAAGGCGCTGTCGGAAAAAAATGCCGAGGCCTGGGGTAAAATCGAATTTGACGAGACCAAGATCGGTCGGCTCGACCACAAAATCGCCAAGCTCCAGATCATCAAGCTCGTCCCCGGCGTGGACTGGTTGCGCCCCGATGCGCGCAGTGGCGATCACGGCATCACCTTGGAAGAATATACCCCGTTTGGTGTCGTCGGTGCGGTCACGCCCAGCACCCATTCCATTCCCACTTTGAGCGGCAACATCGTCAACATCTGCGCCGCCGGCAATTCCGTGGTCTTCAACGCGCATCCCAGCGCGGCCCGTTGTGCGGCCGTTGCCATACGCGCCTACAACGAAGCCATCTATCGCGAAACCGGCATCGAGAACATCGCGTGCATCATCGAAAAGCCGACGCTCGATTCCTTCAACGCCCTTTGCAAAAACGAAAACACCCGCCTACTGCTTGTCACCGGCGGACCGATGGTCGTAAAGGCCGCCATGCAGACCGGCAAACGCGCCATCTGCGCCGGCCCCGGCAATCCGCCCGTCTTCGTGGATGACACCTGCTGCCCCACCCGCGCGGCGAAGGCCATCATTTCCGGCGCGGCATTCGACAACAATCTTTTGTGTATCGGTGAAAAACAGGTATTCGTCCTCGACCAGGTCGCGGATAAGCTGATGCAACGGTTGTCCGAGAACGGCGCAGTGAAATTGAATTCCGCCCAGTTGGAAAAGCTCACCAAGGCTGCGTTCAACTTCAAGGAAGCCCAGGGCGGCGGCTGCGCCAGCGCCAGCGTGAACCGTGATTTCATCGGCAAAGATCCGTCGTTCCTCGCGCAGGCGGCGGGCATCAATCTGCCGTCAGGCACCCAGTTGCTCTTCGGTGAGACGGATGCCAAACACGCATTCGTCGAGGAAGAGCAGATGATGCCTTTCCTGCCCATCGTCCGTGTGAAAAGCGTCGAGGAAGGCATCGAACACTCCGTTGAATCGGAACACGGTTACAAACACACCGCCATCATCCACTCGCACGATGTCGAGAACATCACCGCGATGGCCCGCGCGATGGACACGACCTTGTTCGTGAAAAACGGCCCTTCCGCCGCCGGCCTCGGCCTGGGTGGCGAAGGCTACCTGAGTTTCTCCATCGCCACGCCGACTGGCGAAGGCATCACGAATCCGCGCACGTTCACCCGTGTCCGTCGCTGCGTGATGGTCGATAATTTACGGATTTACTAAGCCATGCTTTTAGCGTGCGTCGAAGGCAATTTGGTTGCGACCCGGAAACATCCGAGTTATGACGCGTGGCGCTTTGTGATCTGCCAGCCCATTGGCAAAGGCGGCGAAGTGGAAGGTGTGCCGGTCATTGCGATTGATGCGCATGGTGCCGGCATGCACCAGCAGGTGATCATTTCGTCGGACGGCAAGGCGGCGCGCAAAGCGGTGGGCGTGGATCGCAGCCCCGTTCGCTGGCTGGTCGTCGGTGTCGTGGATGAACACGAGCCTGGCAACAGAATTTGATGAAACTGGGAACCGTCATCGGTCGGGTGACCTTGAGCCGCAGCGAAGCCAAGCTGAAAGGCGGACGCTTTCTGGTTATCAGTCCGTTCAGCCGCGAGCAATACGCCCAGGGCCTCGCCGCCGGCGCGGGCATGGGCAAGGATCCGAGCCTGGTCGTCTATGACGACCTCGGCGGTGGAGTGGGTGACGTGATCGGATATGAGGAAGGTGCCGAAGCCGCCCAGCCGTTTGACGTGCCGCCGCCCATCGACGCCATCAACTGCGCGTTGATCGATGAAATGTTTTACAACCCGTGGAAGGGTTAATTTTGATTTAAATTATTATGAGCCAAGTCATCAGCGTCCGAGACATTCAGGACATGATCCGCGACGGGAAGAATCTTAAAAATCTTCCGGCCGACGCCATTCTCACGCCCTCCGCCCGCGAAATGATCCAAGACTGGGAGAGCGGCGAAGGCAAAGCTGCCGTCGCCTCTGCTGCGGCCGCGAAACCCGCGGACAAGCTCGCCCCGCCCGCCAAGCCGCTCAATTCCAAGTCGTCCAAGGCGGAACTCGATGCCTTCTTCGCCTCTCCCTATGCACACAGCTTGAAAGAGCAGATCTGCTCCATGGGCCGCCGCCTGTGGGAACGCGAATATGTGGACGGGAACGGCGGCAACATGGCCATCCGGGTCGGCGAAGATATCGCCATCTGCACCCCCACCCTCGTCAGCAAAGGCTCGCTTAAGCCCGAGGATATGTGCCTCGTTGACTTTGAAGGCAAACAACTTTGCGGCACAAAACCGCGGACGAGCGAAATCCTCATGCACTTGCAGATGATGAAGCACCAGCCGAAAGCTGTCGCCACCTGCCATTGTCATCCGCCTTACTCCACGGCCTTCGCGGTCGTGGGTGAAGCTCCGCCCACCTGCATGTTGCCGGAATATGAAGTCTTTTGCTCCGTCGGTGTGGCACCCTATCGCACACCCGGTTCACCGGACATGGGCAAGCTCGTCGCTGAACTGACGGACCAGTATAATACCATCCTCATGGCCAACCATGGTGTCGTGACCTGGAGCCATAACAACATCGAGGAAGCTTACTGGCGCATGGAAATCATCGAGGCCTACTGCCGCACCATTGTCGTGGCCGGCCAGCTTGGCAAGCCCATCCAGACGTTCACCGGGCCGCAGATGAAGGACATTCTCAGCATCAAGAAAAGCCTCGGCTTCGTGGACCCTCGTTACAACATGAAGGAATGCGAACTCTGCGACAGCGGCGACTGGCGCCCCGGCGCATCCTGTCAGGCACCGCAATCCAACGAACCCACCGTGGGCTTGGACCCTGAAGCTGAAGCCGCCGTGAAAGCCATCACCGACCAGATCCTCGCGCAGATGAAGTGAGTCTGGCGGGCATTCTTTCCGTCAACAGCCAGTTCAGAGATGCATTGCGCCCATCGCCGCAATGACGGCCATGCCCATCAAGGCACAAGCGAATTCAAACCAGGCCAGATATTTTAACCGGATTGGGCCGCCTTTCCGCGTCCTCAATGTGATCACTGACCGGATCAGATAACAAATACAGACAAGGCCAAAACAACATCCCGACGCAAACGAGAGCCAGTGTTTGTCGCGGAAAAAATCCGCCAGATTGTCAAAAACAATAAAGGTCATCACTAGAAAAAAGAGGGCCGGCTTCATCCTGTTCTGGTGTTCAGCCAATTGGTCTTTCGGAATTTTACCCTTGAAGGCGGCGACCCCTTCTGTTGCCCAAAAACTACCGACCAGCCCGGCCGCCAACAGCAATTGAATGCCCAATAGAAGGGATATCTTATCAAAATTGCTCATCGTTAAATCCTCAATTCTGCTTCGTCAATTCCGCCCGCAACTTCGCCGCAATCTCCTTCAGCGCATCCGGCACGACACCCGTTTGGGCGATGACCGGCATGAAATTGGTGTCCCCGTTCCAACGCGGCACGATGTGCACATGCAGATGCTCCACGATGCCCGCGCCCGCGACCTTGCCGAGATTGATGCCCACGTTGAATCCGTCCGGCTTCATGGCAGCCGTCAGTGCATGGGTGCAACGACGGACGAGCTTCCACAGGTCCAACAACTCCTCTTCCGTAAGGCCATCCATGCCGGCAACTTCCTTGTAAGGCACCACCATCAGATGCCCGCCGTTGTAGGGATAGCGGTTCAGTAGCGCGTAACAGGTGCGCTCACGCGCCACCACATAGTTGCCCTCATCATCGCTGGATTGCGCAATGCTCGTGAACAGGCTCGTCTCCAGCTTGGGCTTGGGCGAGAGGATGTACTCGATCCGCCATGGCGCATGCAATGATTCCATGGGGCAAAACTAGCGGGGCGGCGCAGGAAAGTAAACCTCCCATCCGGCCCGCAGCCAATGTCCGGATGTTGACAACTTAAGATTGTAATTCATCCACATGAACCTAGTGTCTTATCGGCCCAGATGCAGAACCAAAAAAATCTTGGGAAAAGGATTTTACTGGTGGACGATGAACCGTCGGTTTCCAAGGCCATCAAGATGTTGCTGGAATATGATGGGTTCACAGTTCAGACAGCAGAAAATGGGGAAGCCGCCCTGGCGCTCTTTGAGCAGGACCAGTTCGATCTGGTCATCACTGATTTTTCCATGCACGGCATGACCGGCGGCCAGTTGGCCGCGCGCATCAAACAGCTCCGCCCCGGCCAGCCCGTCATCCTGGCAACCGCTTCCATCTATAAGCTTGAAGAGGCAAAGCACCCTGCCCGGATTGTAGACTACATCCTCGACAAACCCTTCGGCTTGCGCGAACTCCGCGAAGCCATCGCCAGCATCTTCCCGTGATGCGGTCTGCCTGCTAGCGTCGGCGCCGCTGAAACATGTACTTTAGAAAAGAGTACAAGCCGGAGAATTTATAGCTTGGGTCCACGTATTTCTCGATGACGTAAAACGCGAAATAATAAAACCGGCAAAAGCTCCAAATCGCCAGCGCCAGCAGCAGTCCCGTCGACCATTTGGGATTATCCAGAAAAACCAGCACTGCCGCCACAATCCCGATGAGCAGAAACAGGATTCCCTTCAGCTTGATCCAAAATGGACTGGAGAGGTCTTTCATTTTAATAAGCTCAAGATGGCATCCGCCGCCCGCCGGGTTGCCCCCGGTTCACCCAGCGAGGCAATGACCTTATCCAGTTGCGCCCGCATTTTGGCACGTCGGGGTTCGCTTTGCAGCAGTTCCAATGTGGCTCTCGCCAGATTTTCCGCCGTGAGCGTCTGTTGCAAGAATTCCGGATACACTTCCTCGCCCGCCAGCAGGTTCGCCATCGTGAACGTCTTGACCGTGATGTAATGGCGCGCAATCTGGTAATTAATCCAGGAGCCTTTGTAAAATGTCACCGTCGGCACCCGGAAAAATGCGCATTCCATCGTCACCGTGCCCGTTTTGGCCATGGCCACATCCGTCGCCGCCAGTGCCGCCGGAATGTTGCCGGTTTGAATCTCCATGTCCGCGCCCAGTGTCCGCGCCAGTCGCGCCGTGGTTTCGCCGGGCACAACCATGCTGGCCTTCACCTGTGGAATTTTTTCACGGATCAGCTTCAACGCCCCCAGCATCGCCGGCAAATGCTGCCTCAACTCACTCCGCCGGCTCCCCGGCAGCAGCAAAATCCGCGGCTCACGAGTTATGTTTGACGCGGTTTCTGCGTCACGGCGCATAAATCGTAAATCGTCATTCGTAAATCGATCGACCATCGGATGCCCCACAAACTCAACCCGCAACTGCGGCACCCGCTTCGCGTACCATTCCTTCTCAAACGGAAAGATGCTCAGCAGCAGGTCGTAATCCGGCGCCATCCGGTCAGCGCGCTTGGGCCGCGACGCCCAGACCTGCGGCGAGATGAACTGCACCACCTTCGGCTTCCAATCTGTGAACGGATTCTCGCGGAGATATTCCTTCACCGCATGGCCGAAGCGCAGGTTAAATCCCCCGTAATCCACGCCGATCACCACATCCGGCTTGCGCTTGATCGCCTCAGCGAGCAACTGTTTCAGCAGCCGGCGAAATTCCAAAACCTTCTTGAAAACATCGGTCAAACCCACCACCGCCAGCTGCGACATGTCATAAACCGTCTCGACGCCGTTCGCCGCCATCTTCTCACCGCCCACGCCAAAAAATTTGGCTCCCGGCGACTTCTCGCGCAGTTCGGAGACAAGCTCCGCCGCCAGCAGATCCCCGCTCGACTCCCCGGCGATGATCATGAAAGTTTTTTGATCCACGGGTTCATGGTGCCACAGAGGCTTGGGCGCATGGAGAAAAATCTACACCCGCCCGCTTTTTGCCTGCATTTAACAGGTTTCCACGGATCGAATCAGATTTTATTTAAGTTGTTTCAAGTTCTGCCGATACGTTGATGCGGGCAATAACGCCCGGCAACTGAATCATCCGAAACCAGATCATTTATGAGCAGCATATCGAGTGTCACCCCGGCCACAAATCCTTACCAAATCACAACCCAGAACACCTTCGCCCAGTCGGTCAACGATTTTAAGGCCATCGGCAGCGCCCTCCAATCTGGGGATCTCTCATCCGCCCAAAGTGCTTTGGCGGCCTTCCAACAAAATCAGCCGGCCGCGGCGCAGTCGGCCAACAGCCAGCCCTTCGGTAAAAACAACCAGGCAAATACGGATTATCAAACCCTGACCACCGCCCTGCAGTCCGGCGATCTGGCTGGTGCGCAAAAGGCGTTTTCCAGCATTCAAAGTGACCTGAAATCCGCCCAAGCCGCCCACAAGGGCCATGGCCATCACCATCATCATGAAGCTTCGTCGGCGACCACCGCTACTACTGCGGCGACGTCAAGCACCAGTACCACGCCGGGTTCCGCCACGACCGGCGGTGTCAGCAACGGTTTGAACGCCGTTGCCTGACGAATCCCCCCTTTCATTGACCGTTGCCAAGCCAGCTCCCGGGAGCTGGCTTCGGCGCGGGAAAATCGAATCTAAATAGATGTTTTTTGCCTCCGTCAATCAGCAGACGATGTTGCGGGTGATCGAACCGCAACACGGCCCCGAGCTATTCCGGCTTTTGGAGGCCAACCGCGACCATATACGTCGCTGGCACCCTTGGGTGGATATTCTGCGGTCAGAAAATAATGTCAGCCACGCTATCGCCGCCTGGCAACAGCAAGATGCGAACGAACAGGGTTTCTACGCGGGCATCTGGCACGATGGACGGCTGTGCGGCATGATCAACCACGCGCACATCGACCAGGTCAACCGCTGGGCGTCCTTGGGCTATTGGCTGGATGCGGCGCATCAGGGCCGGGGCATCATGACGGAAAGCTGCCGCGCGATGATCGACCACGGCTTCACCATCTGGAAACTCAACCGCATCACCATCGAATGCGCCACCGAAAACACCCGCAGCCGCGCAATCCCCGAACGCCTGGGTTTCAAACTTGAAGGCATCATCCGGCAAATCGAATGGCTTGGCGACCATTATGCCGACCACGCACTGTACGGTTTGCTGAATCACGATTCGCAACGCGAATCAGGATCCGCCTACGAATGCCATGCCCCTGCCGGCTGTGAGCTTGTGAGCCAAGTCTAAAGCCAACATTGGACGGAAGACTTTTTGCTTCACGCTTTGCCGGCCTTCACCTGCCGCGTGATCTCAAATGCCAGATCCAGCGCCTGCTTGGCCGCCTCCCCAGTGACCACCGGCGTTTTCTTGTCGCGGACGCTTTCCACGAAGCTTTGCAGTTCCAGCTTCAGTGGCTCGGCCTTCTCGATCGGCGCAAGTTCGCGTAGGATTTTTTTGCCCGCAAACTCGCTGACAATGCTCGAACCGGTCGCGCCCGTCGTCGCCGCTTCGGTCAGGCGGCTGATGTGGCCTTCCTGCAACCGGAAATCCGCGGCAATGTAGCAAGGATCCGCCGGCCCGTTGTAGACGCGGATTTTGCGCAGACGATCCGCGCTCACGCGGCTGGCGGTGATGGTGGCCACGCAACCGTTGGCGAAACGCAGGCGCGCATTGGCGATGTCCTCGCTCTTGCTCAAGACCGACATGCCCATCGCATCCACGCTCGTCACCGGCGATTTCACCAGCGCCAGCACGATGTCCAGGTCATGAATCATCAGGTCCAGCACCACGCCGATGTCCGTTGAACGCGCCGGAAACGGCGAAAGCCGCTCGCATTCGATGTAACGCGGATCCTTCGCCACGCTGGCAACGTATTTAAAAACCGGATTAAACCGCTCCACGTGCCCGACCTGTAGCACACAGCCCTTCTT
>DATHQS010000224.1:0-14491 GCA_035482455.1 Candidatus Acidiferrales bacterium
ATGCCAACCATCTGGTGTCTTTTTAAACTCATAAATATTTCCACCACCATCAAGCGGGCCACGTTGCACGCCAGTATAAACAGTAACCGTGCCGTCTGGATTATGATTAATCCGAAGAATTGGCTTAAACGTATGCATCCGAACCTGCCACCGGATAGATGCCAAATCTCGCCATGAAAAGTCACCTGAAATCCCAGCTCTAGGACTCCAATAAAACCAAAATGCTACAATGACAAGCGCCGTGATGCTTATGACCGTGAAGATTTTTCTGCGCGTCGTCATGATGACTAACTATGAAGTATGCCAAAAAATTGTGGTTTATCACATTTCATAAAGTGGTTTTAAACCCTTTTAACGGGCGTGTCTAGGCGGGAAGTTTGGGCGGAGCGGAAAGGGGCGGCTCTCTTTTGGGGATGGTTACGCAGGGTAGTCGCTGCGCTCCAACCCCGGGCTGAGTGCCGGAATCCCGTTGGAGACCTCTGCAAAAGGAGCGCGGGCGGCTCGCCCGCCCGTTGCAAGGTTTCAAAATATCAAGAGAACACGCGGGCGAGCCGCCCGCGCTCCGATCATCGATGGGTTTTTGCAGAGATTTCCGTTGGGATTCTCAGATGGAGAGGGAAACAGGAGCATGAACGGCGGCGGGCGCGAAGGATTGGGCGATGTCGCTCCTGACGGAGCTTGAGACATTATTTGTGCGGGTTCTACAAAGATGGCGCACCTACGGTGCTGGGATATGGCGGGCTTTCAGCCCTCGTAATGTATCCGGTTTGATTCCTGGGGCGTTGCCCCAGGCTGGGATAGGGTCGCGCCGTTGGCGCTAAAAAGAGACGAGGTGGCGAGCTGGGGTTTTGCCGGGTCGGACCGCGTCATCGTCCGGTCTTCTTTTTTCTGAGCCAGAGGATCAGGAGGCCGATCACGCCGCCAAGCAGCAAGGAAAGGCGAAAGATGAGCTGTGCCGCGTTTTGGGTCGGTCGGGCAACGAACAGGTAGCCGGTAAAGCCGATGGCGAAGTAACAAATCCATTGGGCGTCTGGAACCACGCCCGGTTTCTTTGGCGGCGGTGGCGGTGATGGAGTTTCAGTCATGGTGTTGCGGGCGCAGGATTGCGGTCATGGTTTTCAGGAAAATGATCGCCAAATCCGTTGCACGATGGAATAAACGGTTCGTATCACCAGCAATGGAAGCACATTCAGCAAAAACAAAGCCATCGGGAAAGTGATTGCGGCCAACGGCACGGCAACCAGAGACGCATAAAACATCGGTGCGCTATGGTAATAAATGCCGCAAATCGCGCCGGTTACGGGGAAAGTCCCGAGAATAATAAAAAATGCCCAAAGCGGTTTGATGGTGTCAGTTCTTTTCACGCGTGCGATGGGTCTGGTGATGCTGGGCATGATTTGGAAACCCATCATTTGCGCGCCGGTTCTGAAACGACCAGTACCTGGCCCACTTTCAACTGCGCCAGGTCCACACCGGGATTGAGCGATGACAATTGGCCGGCTGTCACTTCGAGTTGTTTGGCGATTTCAGCGGCATCGTAGCCCCACTGGACGACATACTTTGCGGATCCGGGGGAATAATCAAATGGAGCCCGTGTTCTCCAGACGGAAGCACCGGGAGGCGGACTGAAAATCAAATCTGACCGGGCCAGGCGATACACGTTCTCTCTCCGGCCGGTATCAGAGGTGCTCGCGGTGTGCACGGTTGCCGCGATGTCCAGCGAGCCGGAATTGCTTTCAACCACGATAAAACGGTCGAATGCCCGGGTGCTGGGAAAACCCGCGTTGAAATGCCGGGCTTCGCAATTCAAGGTCAGATAACCGGGGCGATCCCAATTCATCTCCATATCCCAATCATCCCAGGTCCGGTTCAGGGACGCGATGCGCCCGCCCTCGATGGTGATTTCCACAGACTGGATATATTCCCCGTCCGCCAGTTTTAGCGGAGGCAAGGAAACCGTGAAGGATGAACCCTGCCGGGCGGTGCCCGACCCCGGCCCGTGAACACAGCCGGTAGGGCAAACCGCCATAAAGACGGAGGCGACAACGACCCAGAGGCGGGTGGAGTTCATGGCCTTTGCCATGAAGGACAGGTAAGGCGGATGGAAGCGGTTGTCGAGCGGAAAGGTGCATATTGGGGGTCTTGGATCTGGCGTCTGGGGTCTGGAGGTGTCGCGCTAAGGAGGCGAAGGAGGCGAAGGGCAGTCAGTGAGTTGAAGAGTTAAAGGGGTGAAGAGTTGAAGGGGTCCTAGCGGGCGGTAACCGGGCGACAGGTCCGCCTACGCCAAGGCTACGGCGCGACAGGGGAGAGGATTTTTGGTTTTGTAAAATCCTTCAATTTCCCAGCAAAGACGCAACTTTAGCCACCGGGAAAATTTTTAGCGCCCCCATTATCCGTAATCTTTACGCGGCGATTCTGAATATTAGGGGATTTTTTTGGTCGGACCCCCTTCCCACTCCGGTTTTTTGAAAATAAATGGCATAAATCTGCATTCTACATTCCCGGGAGAAATTCAACTTTTGAGAACCTGTGATAAGGTCGGGGTTATGACATGCCAATTGCATGAAGAACGGGGACTGAAACTCGGAAGCGAGGGTTCAGTTTCAAGCTTCAAGTTTCGAGTGTTCAGTTCTGAGAGCCCGGCGCGTTGGGCCTTGTTAGGCTTCGTTGGGCTTTGTTGGACCCTAAAAGTTTTAAAAGGGCCGCTGCTGAACCGGCCATCATGGTCAATTCAAGCCCAGCAACCATCAATTCCCATCGTTTACCATCCATTCCCAGCTTTTTTGGAACCAAAAAATTTGTGGCAGGTGCCGGAAAAAAACAGTGAAAAACAGCGATTAACAATGAATAACAAACAAGGGCAGATTTACGATGCCAGATTTACGATTTACGAGCGGCTGGTGGGTGCCCCGCGGCCATGAAAGACCGAACACATTCGAGGACGAGGACGAGAACGAGGAGGAGGAGAATGTCCCGCATAAAATTGGTTTTATCCCGGGAGGTCTCCGCTTAGTCTATCGCGCATGACCATGAAGATTCCGGCGATCATTCTCAGTCTGGGCCTGGCGCAACTGCTGGCGACGGCGGCGGATCCGCTGGCGGCGGGTTTTGTCTCGCCGCCGGCCTCGGCGCGGCCGCAGACGTGGTGGCATTGGATGAACGGGAACGTGACGAAGGAGGGCATCACGGCGGACCTGGAGGCGATGCAGCGGGTGGGGATCGGCGGGGCGCAGATTTTCAACGCGGGCGAGGGGATTCCCGCGGGACCGGTGAAGTTCAACAGCCCGGAATGGCATGAGATGTTCACGTTCGCGGTGCAGGAGGCCGACCGGCTGGGGCTTGAATTGTGCATCCACAATTGCGCGGGCTGGTCGAGCAGCGGCGGGCCGTGGAACACGCCGGAACATTCAATGATGCATGTGGTGACGAGCGAGGTGAAGGTGACGGGCGGGCAGAAGTTTTCCAGCACGTTGCCGCAGCCGCCGACGAAGTGGGATTATTATCGCGATATCGAGGTGGTGGCGTTCCGCACGATGGACGGGGAAGGTGCACGAATGAAAGCGCTCGCGCCCAAAGTCACGGCGAGCATCAAAAACATCAACGGCGACCTGCTGCTGGACGGCAAGTTGAACACGACGGTCAGCCTGCCGACGAACCGGATGCCGCAATACATTCAGTTTGAATTTGCGCAGCCGTTTGAGACGCGCTCGGCGTCGCTGACCTTTGCCCAGGAGTCGGGCGACATCAAGGGCGTGATCCAGGCCTCGGACGATGGCAAAACGTTTCGCGATCTGCGCACGTTCATGACGCCGCGCCGGCCGACGCGGCCGTTGAGTTTTTCACTGGGCAGCGCGCCGGTGTCGGCACGGTTTTTCCGGGTGACCTTCACGGGCACGACGGTGCGGACGCGGGGTTTGAGCGTGGCGGACATCGACTTGAGCCCGCGTTTGAGCATCGAGAACGTGGAGACGAAGGACGGCGACACGGGCGGTTTTATTGCGTCGTCACCGGCGGAAAGTTCCGCGGACGATAATCTGCTCATCAAGCGCGATGACATGGTCGATCTCACGGCCAACATGGATGCGGACGGGCACTTGGACTGGGATGCGCCGGCGGGCAACTGGACGGTGCTGCGCATCGGCTACACGCCGCAGGGCCGCGAGAACCATCCCGCGCCGCCGGAAGGCACGGGGCCGGAGTGCGACAAGTTCAGCCCGGACGCGCTGGACGCGCATTGGGCGGGGTTTGTGCAGAAGGCGATCGACGATGCCGGTCCGCTGGCGGGCAAGGGCAAGACGTTCGACAATGTGCTGATCGACAGCTACGAGGTGGGCGGCCAGAACTGGTCGGCCAATTTCCGCGAGGAATTCCAGAAGCATCGCGGCTATGACCCGACGAAATACCTGCCGGCGTTCACGGGCCGCGTGGTGGACAGCCCGGAGGTTTCCGAGCGTTTCCTGTGGGATGTGCGCCGGACGATCGCGGACCTGTTCGCGGAAAAATACTACGGCCATTTCACGGAATTGTGCGACGCGCACAACATGATGTCCTCGATCGAGCCGTACGTCGGGCCTTACGAATCGCTGCAATCCGGCGCGCCGGCGGAAATCCCGATGGGAGAATTCTGGGTGGGCAACGGGGCGCTGGACCAATCGGTGAAGCTGGCGTCCTCGGTGGGCCACATCTACGGGCGCAATGTGATCGGCACGGAATCGTTCACGGCGTCGCCGGGCGCGCATGGCCGCTGGCAGGATGATCCGTACGCGATCAAGGCGCTGGGCGACCAGGTTTTTTGCGAGGGCATCAACCGCTACATCTTTCACCGGTTCGCGATGCAGCCATGGACGAACCGCTGGCCGGGGATGACGATGGGGCAATGGGGCACGCACTTCGACCGCACGAGCACGTGGTGGGAACAGGGGCGGGCGTGGTTGAAGTATGTCACGCGCAGCCAGTTCCTGTTGCAACAGGGCCGTTTCGTGGCGGATGCCGCGTATTTCGACGGGGAAAATTCCCCTGCTGAAAGGCGCGACAGCGATCCGGCGTTGCCGCCGGGCTATGACTTTGATGCCGTGGGCGCAACGGTGCTGGCGGATGCGACGGTGGAGGACCAGCAGCTCGTTTTGAAAAGCGGCATGCGGTATCGCGTGCTCATCCTGCCGCCGAATGACCGCAACCTGACGCCGCGCACGCTCAAGAGAATCAGCGAGCTGGCGGCGGCCGGGCTGACGGTCGTGGGTGCGCCGCCGGAAAGTTCGCCGAGCCTGGAAGATTTTCCGAATTGCGACCAGGAAGTGAAAACGCTGGCGACGGCGATGTGGGGAAATTGCGATGGCTCGAACGTGACCGAACATGCGTTCGGCTCGGGCAAGGTGGTTTGGGGCGAACCGATGGCGACCATTTTTGCCGGGCTGAAGACGGCGCCGGATTTTGTATTTGCGACGAACAACTGGCCGCGGCTGTCGTACGTCCACCGGCAGGATGGCGAGGCGGAAATCTATTTTGTCTCCAACCAGCGCGACCGTTTTGAGACGGCGGAAGGCAGCTTCCGCGTGACCGGCAAGGAACCGGAGCTTTGGCACGCGGAGACGGGCGTGATCGAGCCCGCGCCGGTCTGGCGCGAGGAAAACGGCCGGACGATCGTGCCGCTGCAGTTTGACCCGGTGGGGTCGGTGTTCGTGATTTTCCGGCATCCGGCGCGCGTCGATCATGCGGTGGCGGTAACGCATACGGGTTTTCTCCCGGCCAAGACGCAGTCGCCGCCGGCGACGCTGGTCATCCATAGTGCGATCTATGATGCGGCCGGCGGGAGCAACCCGAAGTGGGTGGATGTGACCGCGAAAGTGAAGGCATCGGTGGCGGCCGGCAAATTGGAGATCCCCGCCGACAGCGATTTCGCCGGACAAGACCCGGCGTTGGGCATCGTGAAGTCCTTGCGTGTGGAGTTTTCCATCAATGGCCGGCGGAGCACGAACGAGGCCGCGGAAAATGAAACGCTGGAACTGGCGCCGGGCGCAAAAATCATCCGGGCGGTCTATGGCAACCTGCCGGCGTTGACGGAGGCGGAGGCAGCGAAGCCCGTGGACCTCACGAAGAAACTCGCCGGGCTGGTGGACGGCGGCACGTTGAGCGTGCAGGTGGGGAATGACTTTGCGGGCAGCGATCCGCGCTTTGGTCAGCCGAAGGAACTGCGGCTGGATTATTCGCTGAACGGTGCGCGCCGGAAGGTTGTGATCGCGGAAAATGAAGCGTTGAACATCGGCAAGGCCGGCGCGATTGGCGAGCCGCCGCTGTTCAGCCTGCACGCGGATGACGCGGGGAATGTGTCCGTGACGGCGGCCACGCCGGGCGGCGTGGAGGTGAGCACGGCTTCCGGAAAAATCCTGCGGGCGAAAGTGAGCAGCGTGCCTGCGCCGCTGGAGATTTCCGGCGCGTGGAATTTGAGTTTCCCGCCGAACTGGGGCGCGCCACCGCAGGTGACGTTGCCGGCGTTGATGTCGTGGACGGATTCCGCGGACAAGGGCGTGAAATATTTTTCCGGCACGGCGACGTACGCGAAGGAGATCGAGATACCGGCGAAGGCGCTGGGCGCGGGACATTCCGTGTGGCTGGATCTGGGCCGGGTGAAGAACCTGGCGGAAGTTTCCCTGAACGGAAAGCCGTTGGGGATTTTGTGGAAGCCGCCGTTCCGCGTGGAAGTGACCGGCGCGGCGCAGCCCGGCAAAAACAAGCTGGAGGTCAAGGTCACGAACCTGTGGCCGAACCGCTTGATCGGCGACGAGCAACTGCCGTCTGACCGCGAGTGGGAAGGCAAGCGGCTCAAGGAGTGGCCGCAGTGGGTGTTGGACGGCAAGCCGAGCCCGACGGGGCGGTTCACTTTTACGACGTGGCATCACTGGACGAAGGACGAGGCGCTGCTGGAATCCGGTTTGATCGGGCCGGTGAAGATTGTCTGCGCCACCGAAGCAGCCGCGAAGTGAGGTTGAAAAATGAGGCTGAAAATGAGCGATGACGAAATCCGTTGCTATCCCATAGCGGTGGCGCCAGTCTGTTCGCTGGCGGACACGGATGGGAGACGTGGTTATGGCAATCCAGAAGAATCATGGTGACCTGCAAACGTGGGCCTGGCGTATCAACGCTTTCGTGAAAAATCCCCTGCGTTGGGGTGTGATGTCGGTAATTTTCGTCATCATGCTGGGGGAGTTTGTGCTGGATCTGTTCACTCCGGTAGGGGGAGCCAGGTGGGTCGGGTATTTTGTTCCTTTGCTGCTTTCGCTTTATATCAACCGCCGGATTTTCCCCCTGCTGCTCGGCGCCGTGATTTCCGGGTTGATCATGGCCGGGTTTTACCTATCGCCGAATGGTGCCGAATCCCACCTGGATTTCATCAGCCGTTGCGGCGGGATTGGCGTGGTCTGGCTGGTGGCGATTTTGATTGATACGCACATCCGGGTGGACGTCGCTTTGCGCGCGAGCGAGGAACGTTACCGGCTGGTGGTGGAAGACCAGACCGCGGTGATCGCCCGTTTTGCCGCCGACGGGACGCTGGTTTACGTCAATGAGGTGCTTTGCCGGCTCTTTGGCCGGACCAGCAAGGAGTTGCTCGGGACCAAATGGCATCCGCGCGCGGTGAAGGAAGATTTGGCGATGATCGAGGAACGGCTGCGTGCATTGTCGCCAGCCAATCCGGTGGTGACCATCGAAAACCGCATCTACAACGGGGCGGGCGAAGTGCGCTGGTTCCAGTTCATCAACCGCGGCATTTTTGACGCGGCCGGCTCCTTGATGGAGACGCAGTCGGTGGGACAGGACATCACCGAGCGCAAGCAGGCAGAGGTCAAGTTCAACGATACTTATAAATTGTTGACCGCGATGTGTGACAGTTCGACGGACGCAATCTATATCAAAGATGTGCAGGGGCGTTATTTGGTCTTCAATCAACAGTCCGCAAAATTTGTCGGCAAAACCCCGTCGGAAGTCGTGGGCAAGGATGATCGCTTCATATTCCCCGCCCAAGAAGCCAAGGGCGTCATGGAAGGGGACCGCAAGGTGATGGAAAGCGGCCAAGTCCTGACTTATGAAGAAACAATGACCACCGCAGGCGGCATCATCACCTACCTGTCCACCAAGGGCCCGATTTACGACAGTGCCGGCAAACTCTACGGGCTCTTTGGCATTTCCCGGGATATCACCGAACGCAAGCGCGTGGAGGAGGATTTCAAGCTGATGGAGCAGCGTTATCGCAATCTGGCGGAATCATCGCCCGATGCGATCTTCATCATTGATCGCACCTCGACCATTCAATACGTCAACCGCGTCGGCGCCGGGTGGCTGGGCAAGCCCGCGGCCAAGGTGCTGGGGCGCTCGCGTGACGATTTTTTCCCGCCGGATCTGGCGTTGGAACAGCATGCCGCGTTGGAGCGGGTTTTTACCAGCGGGGAAATGCTCCAAACCGAGCGGAGCCAGAAATTCCCCGGCGGAGTGAAGTGGGTTGAAACCCGGCTGGTGCCACTGCGGGATGATCAGGGGAAGGTGGTGTCAGTCATGGGGATTTCCCGCGACCTGACCGAACGCCGGCAGGCGGAAGTCCAGTTAGCGACCCTGGCCCACGCGGTCGAGAGCACTGCGGAGATGATTTGCATCACCGACATGGAAGATCGCTTTACCTTTGCCAACTCCTCGTTTTTGGCCGCTTACGGGTACACCGAGGAGGAACTGCTGGGGAAGACACCCGATATCCTCGTTTCTCCGAAAAATCCACCGGCGTTGTTGAACCAAATTTTGCTGCAAAGCCGGGCCGGGGGCTGGCAAGGGGAGGTGTTTGACCGGCGAAAAGACGGAACCGAGTTCTGGATCCACCTCAGCACGTCACAAATCAAGCTGGCCGACGGCCGCGTCATCGGACTCATGGGCGTTTCACGCGACATCACCGCCCAAAAAGTGGCCGAGGCCAAAATACGGGAGCTGGCATCGATCGTCCAGAGCTCGGAAGACGCGATCATCAGTGTCACCCCCGATGAAACCATAGTGAGCTGGAACCTCGGCGCGGAACATCTGCTCGGCTTCACTTCCGGAGAGGCGATCGGGAAAAACATATCGATCATCTTGCCGCCGGAGCATGCGGAAAAATCCGTGGGGATCATCCGCAAAGTGGCGCTGGGCGAGCCCGGGGAAACCTTTGAGTCGGTTCGCCGGCACAAGGACGGAACCTTGCGCGACGTCTCCATCCGGGTGTCACCGGTGGTCAGCCCCAACGGGAAGGTGGTCCGCATCGCGGCAATCTTGCGCGACATCCGCGCCCGGAAGCAGCTTGAAAAGACCGTCCTTGAGATCAGCACGGATGAACGGCGGCGGATCGGTCATGAACTGCACGACGGGTTGGGACAGCAGCTGGCGGGCATCGCCTTCAAATCGAAAGTCCTCCAGGAGAACCTGGCCGAACATTTGCCCCGTTTCGCGGCCGACGCAAAAACCATAGTCGGCCTGATCAATGGGGCGATCCAGCAGACCCGCAACCTCGCCCGCGGCTTTGACCCGGTGGATTTTGAGGTGGATGGCCTGCCGGCAGCCTTGCAGACCTTGTCCGTGCAAACTGAAGCGCTGTATGGCATTGAATGCGCCTTTCATTGCAACGAGGCGCGCCTGGACCTGGACGCCCCGACCAGCCTGGCGCTTTACCGCATCACGCAGGAGGCGATCAACAATGCCATCAAACACGGCCAGGCCCGCCGGATTAAGGTTGACCTGCAAGTGAACAAGCCGCAATTATCCCTTATCATCCGTGACAAGGGCAAAGGATTTGATGTGAATGCGGCCCCGCGCCAAGGAATGGGTTTGCGCATCATGGGTTACCGGACGGACACCCTTGGTGGCATGCTTTACATCCATTCAGAAGCGGGTGTGGGCACGGAAATAAAATGCGTTTTGCCGAAAGTTTTCGCGAACCAGAAAGTTAAACCGGACAAACTGTGAAAAATTCAGCAAACAAACCAAAAGCCCGGGCCCGTGTGCTGCTGGTGGATGACCATCCAATGGTGCGGCGCGGGCTGACCGAACTGCTTAATCGCACCGGCGATTTCCACTGTTGCGGTGAAGCCGAAAGCGCCGTCGAAGCCCAAAAAGCCCTGTCTGAATTGAAGCCGGATCTGGTCCTGCTGGACCTGCGCCTGCGCAACAGCGACGGGCTGGACCTGCTCAAAGATTTCAAACTGCAGGACCCGGCGGTAAAAGTCCTGGTGCTTTCGCAGCTCGATGAAATGACTTATGCCGAACGGGCTTTGCATGCCGGCGCCATGGGCTATGTGATGAAGGAGAATGCCACCGAGGAGATCATGACGGCCATGAGGCAGGTACTGGCCGGAGAACTGTACGTCAGTCCACGGGTGCATGCCTTGGCGGTCCGCCGGATGGCCGGGGTCAAAAACAACGCGGCGGATAACCGTGCTTCCTTCGTGGAAATGCTCACCGACCGCGAGTTGCAGATCCTGCAGCTTCTGGGGCAGGGAGTGAGTACCAGGGAGATAGCTGCAGATTTGTGCCTGAGTTTCAAGACCATCGAAACTCACCGGGAAAACATCAAGCGGAAATTGGGACTTAAAGATGCCGCCGCCTTGGTCTATCAAGCCACGTTATGGGTGCGGAACGAAGGCAGGAAGGCCGAATAGTCAGGAAATGACGGTGTTTTTGCCGTCCTTCTGCGGGCTCATCTAGGTGGATTTCCTACAATATAATAAGGTTATTTCCCCGATGGCCGGGGTTGATTATACGTGCTTGAATCTTGCATGGTTTAAGAGTCAATATGGTAAAGCGGACTTAGCCAGCCTGTTAGCATAAAGAAGTTGGAACTGCACATCAGGATTACGGCTGTTCTTTTTGACATGTAATCGACGTAGGGAAATCGCAAATTATGGATCCGGTTATTAGGGCAAAGGTATTAATGGCGGAAGATCATGCTGTCGTCAGCGAGGCGCTGGCGCGCCTGATCAACCGGCAGAAGGATTTGCATTTTTGCCACAAGGCGGATGCCGGTGCCGATGTTCTTCCCAGTGTCTTGGCACATGCCCCGGATGTCGTGGTGTTGGATTTGTTGCTGAAAGATGGCGATGCCACGACTGTCATACCTGTCTTGGTTTCCCGGTTCCCCAAGCTACGGGTGCTGGTTTTCTCACAGTTGGACGAGGTCGCCTGTGCGGAGAATGTTTTAAAAGCCGGCGCCCATGGGTTCATCAACAAGCAGGCGACACCCAAGGAGATACTTACCGCCATCCGCACTGTCTTGGAGGGGGAAATCTATCTGAGCCGCAAGATGGCCTCCCGTCTCCTTCATAAATTTGTCGAGAATCCGGTGCCGGATGCAGCCAGTCCGGCGCCATTCCAGGTGCCGCTTACCCGGCGAGAAGCGCAGGTTTTGCAATTGATCGGTTCAGGCCGTAAAAACGGTGATATCGCCAGCGATCTCAAGTTGAGTGTCAAGACCGTCGAAGCCCACCGCGAAAACATCAAGCGCAAGCTCGGTCTTCAGTCCGCTTCCCAGCTGGTTCAGCATGCCATCAAATGGGTGGAGAGCCGCGTGCCTGAGTCATTGCAATTGCCCAAGTAGTCTTCCCGTAGAATTACGGACCAGCGCAGGTGACCGCCCGGACAGCCAGGGAGGCTTGAAACTTTCCCTAGGTCGGCTTCCTACCACACAATCAGTGCACCACCCCGATATTCACGTGGTGGCTTCATGTCTAGTCTTGGTGCACTAAGAAGATTGGTTTTAGCAAATTTTACCCAAGAGCAAAAACCCGGGAATTCTCAGAACGACCAAGGATCATTCGCATGAAAACATCAATGCCATACAGTTCCGTATTGTCATCATCGGCGGCTTCGCACAAGTGCTTTAACAAAGTATCCAAAAAAGTTTCTGACGCCGGGGGTGTGGCCTCCGCTGCCGCGGGACTTTTTGACGCGTTCAACCTGCGCCGGATACTGTTTCTTGCCATCGTGACCGCGGGTGCCACGCTGGCTTCACCATCCGTTAACGCCGCCAATCTCTATTGGGACATCAACGGCGCGACCGCCGGTGCGGGCGGCACCTCGCCCTCCGGCACCTGGGACACCGCGGCAAATTGGACCACTGACCCAACCGGTGCTTCGGCCACCACCACCTGGGTATCTGACAGCGTCGCCATTTTTTCGGCGGGTACGGACGCCACCGGGGCTTACACCAGCAGTCTGAGCGGCACGCAAAGCGCCTCGGGTGTGTTGTTCAGCAACGGCACGGCGACGGTATCGGGAGGAACGCTGACGTTGACCGGTTCGGGCGGTCCCATTTTGGTGGCGGCGACCAAAGGGATGATTGCTTCCGCCATCTCGGGAACCTCAGGTGTGACGAAATCTGGTGCGGGCGAGCTGGTGCTGAGCGGTGCCAATACTTTTACCGGCTCGCTAACGAATCGTTCCGGTACGCTGACGCTGGACAATAATCAAGCGGGTGGCGGAGGAGCCATCGTGATCAATCCGCTTCTGGCAACATCCCTTCACAGTTCGCAGGATGGCACCATCATTACGAACAAGGTTCTGTTGCTTGGCACGACTTCCAGCGCGGAGATCGATGCCGATGCCGGCAAAATCCTGGTGCTCAGCGGCGCGATCAGCGGGTCGCACTCGTGGAGCGTCAACGGTGCAGGTACGTTGGTTTTGTCAAACGACAATGCTTTTTCCGGGACGCTGACGATGCAGCAGGGCACCTTGGTGGCTGCCAGCGCGCAGGCGTTGGGGCTCACTTCTTCCCATAATCAGGCGACGGTCAATAGCGGTGCCACTTTGGCACTTGAGGGGGGAATTGATTTGTCGGGCAATGCGGGAGGATTGGCATTGAACGGGAGTATTGGGGCTGGTGGCGGGCCGGTCTTGAACAATATCAGCGGGAATAACATTCTGGATGCAAGCCTGACGCTCAACACCAGCACAACCATCGGTGCAACTGCAGACAGCCTGAGCTTGAACCAGCCCATCGCCGGCGGAAGTTTTGCCATCACCAATGTCGGTGCTGGGGAGGTGGATCTCACTGGTAACAACAATGTTTATGGCAACACCGTGATCAACCAGGGCTACTTCGGGGTGTTGGTGCCGGCGAACACGGGCAGTGGAACGGTCACCGTCAACAGCGGCGGCACTTTTTTGGGCAATGGTACGGCCGGGGCGGTGATAGTGAACGGCACCATCATGCCGGATGCCAATTCTGCAGCCTTTTCCGACCCGGATACGCTTGATACCGGTTCGGAAACTTGGAATGGCGGCGGGTCTTATGTCTGGCTGATCACTGATGCCCAGAACTCCGGAGGTTGGTCCGGACTGAATATTACCGGGTCTCTGGCCATTAACGCCACGTCCGGGAGTCCGTTTGTGATTGATATCGATTCATTGGGCAGTCCGGCTGCCAATTTCAGCAATACTACGGAATACACTTGGACCATCGCCACGGCCTCCGGTGGCATCAGCGGCTTTGATGCGTCAAAATTCACCATTTCTTCCTCCGGCTTTGCGAACAGCCTCGGTAGTGGCGCCTTCATTCTCCAGCAGTCAGGCAACAGCCTCATCCTGCGCTTTGTCCAGAAGCCGCAGATCGCTGTCGGGCCGGCCAGCCAGACAATTCCCCGATATGGCAATGTCACCTTTTCCGTCACCGCTACCGGCACTGCCACGTTGCATTATCAGTGGTATGACCAAAATAACCTTCCGGTTGGCACTGATTCCGCGTCCTATGCCAAAAACAATCTCGCTTTTGCGGATGGCGGCACTTACACCGTCGTCGTCACCAATCTCAGTGGCACCTCGGTCAGCGCCACCGCGACACTGACCGTGATCAAGGCCACGCCCACTGTGACCAGCACTGGTGGTACCTTTGTTTACAATGCCCTGCCGGAAACGGGCAGCGGCATAGCGACGGGTGGCGCGGGTGAACCGTTGAGCGTAACATTTTCTTACAACGGCACCGGCAGCACTGTTTACGGCCCGACCTCGACCGCGCCGAAAAATGTCGGCACCTACACCGTCACGGCGTCCACTCCCGGGGACGCGAATAATTTTTCAGGCTCCAGCTCCCCGGCGGCATTGACCATCACGCCGGCGAGCCTGACGTTGACGCCAACCACCAACGTGAAGATTTATGATGCGACGACCAGCGCCACCAACGTACCGACGGCCACCGGCCTGAAAGGCTCCGACACCGTTAGCGGCACCACGGAGGTGTATGACAACCAGAATGTGGGCACCGGCAAGACGTTGTCGATCACGGCGTACACGGTCAACGACGGCTTCAGCGGCGGCAACTATACCGTGACCCCGCAAACCAGCACGGGCGGCGAGATCGACAAGGCGAGCCTGACGTTGACGCCAACCACCAACGTGAAGATTTATGATGCGACGACCAGCGCCACCAACGTACCGACGGCCACCGGCCTGAAAGGCTCCGACACCGTTAGCGGCACCACGGAGGTGTATGACA
>DATHQS010000225.1:0-12031 GCA_035482455.1 Candidatus Acidiferrales bacterium
GCACCGCGATGATCCCGATCTCCGTCGTCTTCCCGAACGCCTCCTGGAACAGCAGCCGCGACCGGCGCGCATGGGTGTCCTCCGTCAGCACGTTCACGCTCGCCACCGTCACATTGTTCGTCCGGAACCATTCCTTTAACGCCAGCGCCGCGCTGTACGTCCGGTCACGTCCCGCGACATGCGACGGCACCATCTGCACCAGGTCCGCCGGCACCCCGGCCTTGACCAGCCATTCCGCCCCGACGCTCGCCGCCGTGTTGAAATCATTTGTCGCGCCATCGGTGCCCGCGATCGGCCCGCCCGTGGTGTAGACTTTTTGATATTGACCGGACTGGATTTCCCGCACCGCCGCCTTCAACGCGAACTGCCGTATCCAGCCCTCGACCACCAGCACCTTCGTGTCCATGCGCTTCGTCTGCGCCAGAAATGGATGCACGTTAAACGTCCAGACCAGGACGCCGGACACCACGAGCGCCACCAGGCAAAGCCAGCCCCGCGCTGACAATCCCCAGCGCTCTTTCCGCGTGATCAGGCCGAATAATTTTTTCTTCACTTGCGATACCATTTTTTACGGAAACGCGCTTGCACCAGCGACGGCACCAGCAACAGCGCCCCGACATGCATGAATGCCTTGAAATTCGAGGCGAACGCCACCGCGTCCCACGCCAGCGATCGCGCCAGCGGAAATTCTCCGGCCGCACAGGCCAGTTCCGCGCGGCAGATGATCGCATAGCCGAGCCGTTCCCGTGTGATGCCCGCCTGCCCCGGGTGCGTCTGCCGCAACCGCCAGTACATCTCCGTTTGCGCCCGGATGAACGCGCTCCACCGTTTCCCCGCCTGGGCCGGCCGCACGTCGTAGGTCAGGCTGTTGTCGCTGCCGCGAAAAATCACCGTCATCGGCCGGTCGATATAGATGCAGTCCGTCAGGTATCCCAGGCGAAAAATCCAAAGCGTATCGTCGCCGGTGTGTAACGACTGGTCGAACAACCCGGCGGCGTTGAACAGCTCCTTTTCCAGCACCATGGATTGCAAATACGGATGGCACCGTGCCCGGCTGCAAAATTCCACCGGATCCGCCACCTGATGGACGCCCGGCTCCTTCAGCGTGGAGGTGACATCCTCGATATCCGCCAACGACTCACCGTTTTCCCCCACGCACCGGCTGTAACAGACCTTCGCCCCGTATTTGGCGATGAATTGCATCTGTATTTCCAGCTTCTCCGGCCGCCATTGGTCGTCCGAATCCAGAAACGCGACATACTTCCCCTGCGCCGCCCGGATCGCCGTGTTTCGCGCCGCCCCGGCCCCGGCATTCTTCTGGCAGATGAGCCGGATCTTGTCGCCGTAACTTTTCAAGATCTCCACCGTGCCGTCGCTGGAGCCGTCGTCCACCACGATCAGTTCAAAATCCTTGAACGTCTGCGCCAGCACGCTGTCCAGCGACTGCCGCACGCAATGCTCGCGGTTGTACGTCGGGATGATGACGGATATCAGCGGATTGGCCATGTGCAGTTCAAATATTGTTATTCACGTCCGGCGCGGCCTGATGAATGTTTCCAACGCCTTCTCCATCTCATCGTAACTCAGTGCGCCGGATCAAGTCGAGCCGGCACGGCTACGGCGGCCAAGGCGGCCGGCCATTTTTTTTACGATCAGGCTAAAATTCATCCACCCGCCCGCGAAAAATCCCCAGCCGCGCGGCCGGTGCCAGGCCTCGTGCGCCAACCGGTCCAGCGCCAAACACGTCTGCAACCCCAAAAATTCCCAGCATGTGCGGAGATAATTCATCAACCAGGCCTCGGAAACCCGGATGGCCGTCTCCTGCTGTGTCGGCGCGTGGGTTTTGAAAAAATCTGCGACCCATTGGAAAAAACGAACCGACGCCATCACCTTCCGGTTGGTCATTTCAAATGAGGCGATGCTGGAGATGTTGATGTCGCTGAACCGCCAGTGTACCCGCGCTCCCGGAATCGCCCGTAATGGCTGCCGCACTCCCAGCGCCGCCGTAAAGGCCTCATCGCTGTGCCAGCCCAGCGGAAAATCCGGCAGGCCGCCCGCGGATTCCCATGCCCGCCGCGAAAAAATGCTCTCCTGCAAGGTCACATTGCGCTCTCCCGTGAGCCGGGCCAGCAAAAAATCCGCCCCGCTCTCCGATGCCGGATGCCGCGGACCCTCCGATATCCGGGCTCCTTTGCCGTCGATCCGGACCGTGTCGAACCGGTAGAGATCATGCAGCGATTGCGTCCGCTTCAATTCCGCATAAAAATCCGCCACGCAGCCCGCCTCCATCACGTCATCATCAGCAAAAATCCAAACCCACGGTTCCTCCGTCAGCCGCACGCAGCGCTCCCAATGCCGGACCAGCGATGTTCCTCCCAGGTTCTCTTCAAAGCGGTGAAACTTCATCGGCAGCCGGCCGGTGAACTCCTGCACAACTTTTTCGACGGGCTCCGGGCTGTGATCATCAAACACATGGGTCTGAAAATTTTTATCCGTCTGCGCCGCGATGGATTCCAGGGCCGCGCGCAAAAAACTGGTCTTGTAGGCCGGAACGATGATGACCAGCGGCTTGGAGGTCGTATCGCTCACTTCCGTGACTTTTCCTTGATCAAATTGTTCAGGGAGTCTTCCAGCCGCGTCACGGCTCCCTCCATGCTCCAGCGTGTTTCCATTGCCGCCCGGCAGTGGCGGCTCAGTGCGGCGAGGCGGGCCGGGTTGTCCAAAAGCTCGCGCAGGATCGCCCCGATGGTTTCCGGCCGGGCATCGGCTGCCAGCAGCCCGTTTTCTCCCGGCACCATGGATTCACGAACCCCGCCCTCGGCGACACCCACGACCGGTGTGCCACAAGCGTTGGCCTCCAACGGCGCAAGGCCGAACGGTTCCAGCCGCGACGTATAGAGCATCGCCGTCGCCCGGCTCAGCAGGGAAACCAGTTCCGCGTCCGTCACCATGACTTTGATCTCCAGATCCACGCCCAGACCTTTTGCCAGCTCGCGATACTCGCGGGTCGTCTGCTCGTTGGAATCATTTCCCACCCAGATCAATTTCGGCCGTTGCGCCGCCGGCACTGTCGCCACCGCCCGGATGGCCCGGTCCACTCCCTTGTGATGATGCACCGAACCGAGGCCGATCAGGTAATTTTCCTTCGCCTCGCCGGTCGGCCGGAACTGCGCCGTGTCCACCCCCAGGTAACAGACCTCGGATTCCAGGCCGTAGGCACGCAACACGCTCTCCCGGCTGAAAAAGGAATTCACCAAAATGCTGTCAAAATATTTTGCGTTTTCGATCTCCTCCCGCATCTGCATGCGGAGGTGTTTTAGCTTCAGCGTGTCGCGCAACAGCCTGCCAAAGCTGGCGGTCACCTGCCCGTTGCCCTGGGGCGCCGGCGCCGCCCACACCACTTCCGGCAGGGCCTCAAACAGCCGCCGGTTTGGTTCCCCAAGGATCATCGCCTTCGGCATTTTCACATACCGCGCAATGGAAGGCATGATGAAGGTGGCACAACTGTTGGACATCAGCACATCAAAGCCGCCGGCGGTCATCTGCTCCGCGCACTGGCGGCAATGTTCGCGCATGGCGATGATGCGCGCCCGCATCGTCCGTACATCCGAAGCCCAGCCCGTCATCGGCAGGGGCTTCTTCTTGTCCTCTGGCAGCGTAAGCGGCAGGATGTTTTCCCGGCACACCGTGCCTAATGACAGGTATTTTTGATTCGCCGTCGAGGGACACCAGGCTTCCACGTAATGGCCGCGTTTGACCAGGCCGTCGATGAAATGCCACAATACCCGCTTGGCTCCGCCGCTGGGCAGATTGTGCCAGACCGCAATGCGCAGTTTGCTCATGCTTTGTAAAAATTATTTCGCCTCACCGCTACCCTCGTGCGTGTCCGTCCACTCCAGCACGGGTTCCACCATGCCCACCCGGGCATCGTTGAAAACCGAGCGCAGACTCCCGACGTCTTCAATGCGGAAGGAAACGGTGCTCTCAGTGATGTCATGCAGCTCCACGTATGGCTCATGCGCGACGATCTTCAGGTAATACGTGTCCGGTGCGAGAAAGTTCCCGGGAACTTTGACCCGATACGTATGCTTGCCGGCGGTGATGGGCAGATATTTCCGCGCCGTGTCGCTGTTACAGGTGGTCATGACGATGACACCCTCCTTGTTGATGATGCTCAAGGCGATCTGCGCCTTGCCAAAGGCGGCATTGGCCTGCGTCTTGACCTCGATCGTGAAATCTTCCGTGCAGGCCAGGTGCCCCGACATCACGCCGTTGCTGTTGAACACGCTTGCGGCCTCAAGGTAGATGTGCCCCTTGTTCGGGACGGGTGTTTGCCGCTGCCAATGTCCCTCGTGCTCCACGCCGGCGGCCAGATACGTGTCCACCACCTCGCCGATGGTGCCGGATTTCATCACCTGGCCGTGGTTCAGGAGGATTCCCTTGTTACAAAGCTGCCGCATCACCGCCATGTTATGCGAGACGAACAGGATGGTCCGCCCGCCGCGCGCCACTTCATCCATCTTCCCCAGGCACTTTTTCTGGAACGCCTGGTCCCCGACCGCCAAAACTTCGTCCACGATCAAGATCTCCGGCTCCAGATGTGCCGCCACCGCGAACGCCAGCCGCACAAACATCCCGGAGGAATACCGCTTCACCGGCGTGTCGAGAAATTGTTCGATCTCGGAAAAGGCCACGATCTCGTCGAACTTCCGCTTGATCTCCACCTTCGTCATGCCGAGGATCGCGCCGTTGAGGAAAATGTTTTCCCGCCCGCTCAGGTCACCATGGAATCCCGTGCCCACCTCGAGCAGGCTCGCGATGCGCCCGTCGATCTCAATGCGCCCGGTGGTCGGCTCCGTGATGCGGCTCAACACCTTCAACAGGGTGGATTTGCCCGCACCGTTGCGCCCGATAATGCCTACGACGTCGCCCTGGTTGACGGAAAACGAAACATCCTTGAGCGCCCAAAATTCCTCCGGCTTCGCCCGGCCGGCCGCACGGCGTTGCCGCAGCCACTTCGCCGGGTTGCGGAACACGTACTCCAAAATATGCCGCACACCGTCGCCCTTCACGGCCTTTTGGCCAAGGTGATAGAGCTTGGAGACGTTCTCCGCTTTGATGATGACGTTGCTCACAAAAGATTATTCAGTTCCAGTCTGCCTTCAGATTAGGTCCGCGAACTTCCGTTCCGTTTTCCGGAAATACCAGAGTCCGGTCCAGACCAGCAACGTCACCCCGATGACGGAGGAGGTGAAGCCCGGCCAGTAGATCAGGTTCTGCCCGCCCAAAATGCACCAGCGAAATCCGTCGATGATCCCCACCACCGGGTTCAGCGAGTAGAGCAAACGCCATTTCTCGCTGACGTGCCCCGTCATCGTCAGCACCGGCGCGGCATACAACCCGAACTGGACGATGAAGGGCACGATGAAACGGAAATCGCGGTACTTCACCATCAAGGCCGAAATCCACAGGCCCGCGCCGAACGAGGCGCCAAAGGTCAGCAGGACGAAAAACGGCAGAAACACGATGTTCGCCGGCGGCAGGAACCGGTACCAGACCAGCAACAACCCGGCGAACCCGGCCGCGATGAGAAAATCCACGAAACTCGTGATCACGCTGCTCGCCGGAACGACGAGACGGGGAAAATACACCTTGGAGATCAGGTTGGCGTTATTGACGAGGCTCGTGCCGCTTTCCGAAAGCGCCGTGGAGAAGAACTGCCACGGCAGCATCGCGCAAAACACGAACAACGCTGGCGGCGAGCCGCCGCTGTCCAGCTTGCCGATCTTCATGACCAGCAGCAGCGCCATCATGGTCAAAAATGGGCGCACCAGCGACCACGCCACACCTACCGCCGTCTGTTTGTAGCGGATGAGGATGTCCCGCCATGCCAGGAAGGCGAACAGCTCGCGGTACCGCCACAGGTCGCGCCAGTACTGGCGCTCCGAGCGTCCCGCTTCAATGATCAGTCGTTGTCCCATAAAAATTTTACCGGCCAAGCCGGAACATCAGTCCGTCCCAGGACCGTAGTGCCGACGATTTCAGGTTCGGCAGCATCGTCTGCGCCCGGTGCGCCGCCACGTTGCCGAACAGCTTTTCGATCGCCCGGTACTTTGGCCGCACGGGTGCCAGGTCCACCGTGCCGCCCAGCGTTACCGCCAGTTTTTTCACCCCTTCGATCAGGTCCGGCCGCGCCGGATAAAAATAATTGATCCACGTCCCCAGGTAAAACAAACTGGCCGCCCGCGTCCGCTCACTGTCCTCCAGCGAACGTAGATACTGGATGTGCAACTGCAGCGAAGTCCACAGCGATTCCAGCTTTTTATCCGAATGATCCACGTTGCTCAAGCCGCCCGTGCCGGATATCCGGTAGTAGGACTTCGCCTCCGGCACAAACTTCACTCCGCGGCTCGCCAGCAGCACCCGGCAAAAATACTCGCCATCATCATCCAAGGAAAGCCGTTCGTCCCACGGTCCGGCGGCCTCCGCCAGCTCGCGGCTCGTCAGCCAGGACTGGTTGGCCATGTGCAGGTTGCGTCCCATCTTCCATAACAGCCATTCCACCGGCGTCAAATCCTCCCACAAGGCCGTCGCGTTCCACTTCGCCTGGCTCAGCCGGAAGTTGAACCGCGACCACGCCGAGGACAGAAGCATCTTTTTATCGCCCAAACTTTCCGCCACCGCCATCTGCCGGGAGATTTTCTCCGGGTCCAAAAGGTCATCCGCATCCAGCCATTGGATGTAGTCGCCCGTACAAAGCCGGTACGCATGATTGCGTACCGCCGAGGCGCCCGCATTTTTCTGCGCCACCACCTTGACCTCCGGCGAGGCGAACGTCTGCGCGACCGCCAATGTCTTGTCCCGCGACCCGTCGTCCACCACCACGATCTCCTTGCGCGGCCACGTCTGCGCCAGCACCGACTTCAGCGTGTCAGCGATCCACGGTTCGGCGTTGTACGCCGGAATCAGGATGGAAACCAGCGGCTTCATTTCAAGAGGTTCGCATACACTTCCGTCGTGATGCGCGCGACCTTGGTCCACGAATACTGCTCGTCGGCGTGCGCGCGGATCGCCGGGCGTTGCCGGTCACGGTCCAGGTACAGGCTGCTCGCAAAAAATTTCTCGATCGCCAATTCCAGGCTCGTCGCGTTCCGGGGCGGAAAGATAAAACCTGTCTTGCCTTCAATGACATCTTCCCCGAGCGACCCGACATCCGCCGCCAGCACCGGAATCCCAAAGCTGAAGCCCAGGATCAGCACACCGCTCTGAAAGATGTGCGTGTATGGCTGAACCAAAACGTCGCCTGCCTTGAAATACAACTCAATCTCCTCGTCCGCGATGTATTCGATATTCTGCAAAATGCGGTCCGTCGCGCCGCTGTCGGCGATCTGTTTCTTCAGTCCCGCCCAATATTCCGGCGGCCCCTTGGGCCGGCCCGCGATGACCAGCCGGTAGCTCGCATCCCGCCGCGCCAGTTCGGTGAACGCCGTCAGCAGATACTCCACGCCCTTGTATGGCGCGATATTGCCAAAGAACAAAATCACCTTGTCCTGCAGGCCCAATCCCAGCTTCTGCTTCGCCGCCGCCGGTGTCAACGCGGTGTTCGGCACGGTGCTGTAAAAGCCCAGCGGGATCACGCTGACGCGTTCCGGGCGGACGCCATATTCGGCCAGCAATTCATCCTTCATCTTTTGGGTGTGCACAAAGATGTGCGCGCAGAGCCGGTATTGGATTTTCAGCGTCAGCCGGTTCAGCGGCGAATCCACCGCATCCCGCACCCCGGCGTTGATGTTATGCGCGGTCAGGATGACCCGCTTGCCGAACATCCGGTAATACAGCATCAACAGTGTGCGGTCGAAAAATTCAAACTTGTTGTTCCACAGGATGTGAAACACTTTCGGCTTCGCCGTGGCCGCGTAGCCCATCAGCTTCCAGTAATAGGCCAGTATGCGCTTCACCTTCGTGCCGAGGCCGGCATTCTTGCTCTGGTCGCCGCGCAGGTTGAAAAAGTTGATGCGCGGATTGTTATGCAGTTCCGGCGCATCCACCTCGTCGCTGCCCGTGAAATCAAAACTGTAACCCGCCGCCAGCAATGCCGCCGCGAGGGCCGTCGCGTAATGCTTGTCCTTGCCCGCCGTGATCAGGCTGATTTGTGTCGGTGAACCCATGTTTAATCCTGCAATCCGCGCGGCAGATCGAGGAACAATTTCCGTTCCATCGCATCCAGCGTCAGGATGGAATTGATTTCCGATGAGAAATCCCGCGTCCCCGCCAGATGTTGCGCGGTGACCTGACCCAGCGCCTCCGGACTCCAGAACGCGGCATTTTTTTGCTGTGCCGCCATGACGTCTTGCACATGCCCGGCCAGTTCGTTGCGGAACCACGTGCTGTACCGTAAAAATTTGTGCATCCCGGCAACGCCCAAGGCGTTCACCACCGGCTTGAAAACCGGGTTTAAGACCGCCAGCTTGCGCGGCAACCCCGCCGTGCTGTAATAATCCAGCTTGAACGTGAACTTGGAATACGCCCGTCGCGCCAGCACCACCGGCCCGGTGCCGCTCCCGGAAAAACCCAGGTCTGTCGGAATCTTCGCCAGCGCCGGGTTGCAAGCCTTTACGAACCGCAGCGCCGGTAGCGAGGACCGCTTGACGTGTCCCGGCGCCTGATACGCCAGCGCCACGATCTCATTGTCCAGATACGGTGTGCGAAAACTGATCTGCGAACGTCCCGCCGCCAGGTTGCCGAACAGGCTCCACGGAATCTCTTTGAAAACCGTGAACGTATCCGGATGCTTCCGCTGATTTGCCAGCCGCTTCGCAGCCTCGCCGACCTTCCCCGCTGTCTCGGCGTTAAAAATCTGCGCGGACAATCCGAGCGGCTTGAACGTGGACATCCCGCGAAACACTTCACTGCCGTAATTTCCCGTCAGCCGCAACGTGGCCAGTTGCCGTGCCTGCTGGTGAAAATAGATCTCATGCGCGCCAAACATCCCCGAGCAACCGTCAGTGATGAAAACCGTCTTGTCCGCATGCGTCGCAAAGTCGGAAAAGAAATCCGGGCGAAAGCGCAACAGCGAATGCTCCAGTCCCGTCGCCGCCGCCACCCGCGCCGCGATTCTGTCATCCAGCGTCGACCCCGTCAGGCCCGTGAACGTGTAACTGACCGGTTTCAGTTTCGTTTCCGGTTTTGCGGCCATTATCATCCGCGTATCCAGCCCGCCGGTCAGCGCCAGGCCCACCTTGGATTCCGACGCAAAATAGTGCGGCATGATCCGCTGAAAAATCTCCAGGTATCGCGCCTCAAATTCCGCCGCCGAAATCATCGGCTGCATTTCCCACTGCGCCGGCGAGAAATAGCTTTCCCGGCGGCAGCCGCCGTTTTCAAACGCCCAGCTTGAGCCGCCGGGCAGCATCTCGATGCCGCGAAACATCGACTTCCAATCCAACGTGCAACCCAGCGCCAGGAATTCCGTGATGCCCTGCGGATCAAACGCGCGCAGTTCTGGCAGGATGCGCAACAACGCCTTCGCTTCGCTCGCAAAATAAAACGCGCTGGAGGTTTCGTGCCAGTAGATGCGTTCCATCCCAAAGCGGTCGTTGAACAAAAAAGCCCGCTTCTGCCGTTGATCGACCAGCAACCCGCTAAACAACCCGTTCAATCCGGTCAAAAACTTCTCCCCCTGTTCTTCGTAAAGTTGGACAAGACATTCTCCGTCGTTCGCAAAGCCGCGACCCCGCTGCTTCAGCCGCGCCCTGGTATCGGCTCCAATGAAACATTCGCCCGCAAAAATCAGCGCGATGTCCTTGGCGCCGTTCTGAAAGGCTTGCCGACTGGCCAGGGAACCTTCATGCGCCACCCAGCCGGCATAAATCCCCTGCTCCGGAGCGGAAAAAGTTCCCGTCGTGTAAAAACTTTCATGGCGCATGCTCGCCACCATGGTTTTTACCTGGCGTTCACATTCCGCTGCGGGCTGGCGGCTGATGATTCCGACGATTCCGGGCATGGGGGTTTACGATTCTGGAAAATGGAGCTGGCGGGAGGATTTGAACACTCCACCTGCTGACTGGTAGTCAGCCGCTCTAGACCTTGAGCTACTGCCAGCGTTTAGAGACCGGGATTCTAGTTGAAACATCTTAAAGGTAAAGCGCCTTAATCCTTTTTCGCCTCCGCCTCTGCCTTCTTTGGTGCCGGCGGCTTGGCCTTGGATCGGTTAAACCAGCCGCGCACGGTCAACAAGCACGACAATACTGGCCGCGGCAGCAAGCCGATGACCCCGCGATACAACCGCAGCCCGACATATATCCGCCCCTTCAACGTGAGCGGGATATAATATCTCGGAAAATCCACCTGTGTGTATCCGTTACGCCGCTTGAATTCACGCAATGTGCTGTCCGTCTTGTTGCCATAGGTGAACTTGTCGTGGACGAAATATTTTAATCCCTTTTGCGAACATAGCTCGACCGCCTTGGCCACCATGGCATTGGACGGCCGTTTGTCATTGTGCGACGCAAACGCCAGGTTGTGCAGCAGGAAGCCGATCTGGTCCACCTGCACAAACTTGATGAAGCCGATGAGTTCACCCTGCAGATAGGCCGCCACAAAGAAACTGCGGTCCAGCAATGTGGCATGGTCCCGTTTGATGACTTCAAAGTCTTTTCCGTAGTGCCAGAACGGCTTGCCCTGTCGCACGGGTGACTCATTGCACAGTTTGTGGATGCCGCGCGCCAGCTCGTCATCAAACATCACGATCTTCACCTCGACACCGCGCTTGGCTGCGAGGCGCGAATTACGCCGGGTCTCTTGCGACAGGCTGTTCCACCACGCCTCGTAATTCGTGGTGTCGATGGCCGCGTAGTTATCCATGTCATGGTGATACGGAAACTTTGGCACCACATCCGGCGGCCGTTGGAAAAAACTCAACACATCCGCCTTTAAACCGCTGCGCTTCAATTCCTCGACGAATTTCGCCGGGTCGCCTACATGTTCCCCTGGCGTAACGGCATCTTCCAGGACCGACGCCATCTTGATCCGCCCGCCTTTGGCGATGACCGTCTGTCCGCAGACGTCCGCCGCCGGCACCTTCGTGGGCTTGCCGGCCACCTGTATTTCCACCTCACGGATTGGCATATAATATATTTGAAACTTTCAACCGTTGGAACGGACCGTCCGCAGCCATTGCTCGAACATCACGAGGCTGAACAAAAGTTTGTGGTTGTCCTGCCGGCGCGACTGGTGGTCCTCCAGCAGTTTTTTTACCGGCGCAGGATTCAGCGTGGCATACATCAGGGAATTCGTGTCCAGCAGCGTGTCCGTGAACTTGCCCTTCGCCGAAGATTGCAGCCACGCGTCCACCACGTTCACCGCAAAGCCGCGCTTCTTGCGCTTCAAGATCTGGCGCGGCAGGAATTTTTCGCACACGCGGCGGTGCAACCACTTGCGTTCGCCGTTGCGGATCTTGAACTTGGCCGCCAACCGCTGGCCAAACTCCACCACCCTGCGGTCGAGATACGGCACGCGGCCCTCCAGGCTGTGCGCCATCGAAAGCTTGTCCGCATACATCAGCAGTTCGTCGGGCAGCGAGGAACGAAGCTCAAGCAATTGGAAGCCGCCGAGTTCATCCAGCTTTGCCATCTGCGGCTCCAGCGGTCGCATATAATCAACCAGGCCTGGAAAATGCGCCTGCGGGTCGCGGAAAAGTCCGTTCACCGTCCCCGCCGGGTTCAGTGCAAACACATCCTGATAACGGGTCAACCGGTCTGCCACCCCCAGCGAGTGGATGCCGCGCTTCAACGTGTCGTTACGCGGCAAGCGCGAGATGATGGCCGCCGCCGCCGACTGGACGCCCTTGGGCAACCCGCGCCAGCGTTCCCCGTACTGGATGCCCAGATGCCGCGTGTAGCCGCCGAACAATTCATCCGGCCCCTGCCCGATGAGCACCACCTTCACATCCTGCCGTGCGCGCTGGCAGACAAAATACATCGGCACAATGGACGAACTGGCCACCGGCTCCTCCAGATAGCGGATGATGTTC
>DATHQS010000226.1:0-8204 GCA_035482455.1 Candidatus Acidiferrales bacterium
CCAGCCGCTTTTCAGCCCATATGCGGCATCATTCCAAGCCAGTTCCTGTTTGAACTGACGCAGTTTCGTATCGGCATCGATGATGACAGTTTCGATGCCCGCCATCGCCGCGAAATCTTCCAGCATCTCCGTCGTGACGGCTTGGCTAAAGCCGGTGTGATGCGCGCCGCCCGCGTAGATCCACGCGGCGCACGCGTCCTCTAAACTCGGACGGCACTTCCACATCGCCTGCGCCACCGGCAGTTTGGGCATGGAATGTTCGGGCGTGACGCAATCCACCTCGTTGATGAGCAGGCGGAAACGGTTGCCGAAATCCATCAGCGACGCATTCAACGCCGGGCCCGCCGGGGTGTTGAAAACTAGGCGAGCCGGATCAGCCTTGCCGCCGATGCCAAGCGGATGCACTTGCAGCGAAACTTTTCCGTCCGCAATGCTCGGGCATATCTCCAGCATGTGTGCGCCTAGCACCAGCTTGTTTCCTGGCTGCAAATGGTAGGTATAGTCCTCCATGAACGACGTGCCGCCTTCCAGGCCGCTCGCCATCACCTTCATCGCACGGACGAGCGCGGAGGTTTTCCAATCGCCTTCGCCGCCAAAACCGTAGCCCGCCGCCATCATGCGTTGCGAGCCAACGCCCGGCAGCTGTGCGAGCCCGTGCAGATCTTCGAACGTGTCCGTATAGCCTTTGAAGCCGCCAGCCGTGAGGAACTGCAAAATTCCCAGCTCAATGCGCGCCGCCTCGCGGATGGATTTATGGCGCTTCCCGCCCTTCCGCAGGTCGGCCGTCATCTCGTAAGCCACCTCGTATGTTTTGCAAAGGGCGTCCACTTCCTTTTCGGAGACGGCATTGACCATCTTCACGAGGTCGCCGACACCATGGGTATTCACGGAAAAACCGAACTTCAACTGCGCCGAAACTTTGTCACCTTCCGTCACGGCCACTTCGCGCATGTTGTCGCCAAAGCGGACGAACTTCGCACCCTGCCAGTCAGCCCAGGCGGCGGCGGCACGGGCCCACGCGCCGATCTTTTCCTGCGTGGCCTCTTCCTGCCAGAAACCCACGACCACTTTGCGGTTCAACCGCATACGGCTCATGATGAAACCATGCTCGCGGTCGCCGTGCGCGGCCTGGTTCATGTTCATGAAATCCATATCGATCGATGTCCATGGCAGATCCCGGTTATATTGGGTGTGCAGATGGCAGATGGGCTTGCGCAATTGTTTGAGCCCATTGATCCACATCTTCGACGGCGAGAACGTATGGCACCAAGTCACGAGGCCGATGCACTTCGCGGCATTGTTCGCTTGCTGGCAGAGTTCTGTGATGGCATCCGGCGAAACCATCACCGGCTTGAACACAACCTTCACGGGAATCGCGGACGCGTCATTGAGCGCCTTGGCGATTTCCCGCGAATGCTTCGCCACCGCCTTCAACGTTTCCGGCCCGTATAGATGCTGGCTGCCCGTGACAAACCAGACTTCAAATTGTTTGAGGTTAATTCTCATGGAAAAATTATTTAAAATTATCAGATGAACTCGTTGATGAGATTTTCGAGGAATTCCTGACGGCCGCTCGTGCTGGGATTCGCCTCACCTTTCTTCAGCATGTAGCCTTCGAGGTCTTTGAACGTGGCCTGCCCGGACTCGATCTTCGCCCCGATCCCCGTGTCCCACGACGCATAGCGTTGCTTCACAAAATCCGACAGGCGGCCGTCCTTGCGGATGGCAGCGGCTATCTTGAGTCCTCGTGCAAACGCATCCATGCCGCCGATATGCGCGTAGAACAGGTCGATGGGTTCAAAGCTTTCCCGCCGCACTTTCGCGTCAAAGTTCACCCCGCCCGTTTTGAACCCGCCATATTTGAGCACGCTCAACATCGTATACGTCGTCAGGTAGATGCTGGTAGGAAACTGGTCCGTGTCCCAACCCAGCAACTCGTCGCCGGTGTTCGCGTCAATTGAACCCAGGGCGCCAGCCGCGCCGGCCACTTCCAGTTCATGCTGCATCGTATGTCCCGCCAAGGTCGCGTGGTTCGTCTCGATGTTCAGCTTAAAGTGGGGCAACAGGTCGTACTCCCGTAGAAAGTTCAGGCACGCCGCCGCGTCCGAGTCGTACTGGTGCTTCGTCGGCTCCTTGGGCTTCGGCTCAATGTAAAACTGCCCCTTAAAACCGATCGCCTTCTTGTGCTGGACGGCCAGGTGCAGGAACTTCGCCAGATGTTCCTGTTCCCGTTTCATATCCGTGTTCAGCAAGGTCATGTACCCTTCGCGACCGCCCCAGAATGTGTACCCTTCCCCGCCCAGTTCATGCGTCACCTCCATCGCCTTCTTCACCTGGCAGGCCGCAAACGCAAACACATCGGCGTTGCAACTCGTGCTCGCGCCATGGACAAAGCGGGGATGCGAGAAGGCGTTGGTTGTGCCCCAGAGCAGCTTGACGCCGGTGCGCTTTTGCTCGGTCTTCAGCACCTTTGCCACCGCATCCAAATTCCGGTTCGTCTCCCGCAGATTTTTGCCTTCCGGCGCCACGTCCCGGTCATGCCAGCAGTAATACGGCGCCCCCAGCTTCTCGATGAACTCAAATGCCACCTGCGCCCGGTTCTGCGCGTTCTTGACGGAGTTGCTCCCGTCATCCCAAGGCCGCTGCATCGTCCCCGCACCAAATGGGTCGCTCCCCGTCCCGCGGAACGTATGCCAGTAGACCACCGCAAACCGCAGATGCTCCCGCATGGTCTTGCCGGCGACAATCTCCTCGGCATTGTAATGCTTGAATGCCAGCGGATTCTTTGAACGGGGCCCTTCGTAGGCAATGCGGCCAATATGGGGGAATGCGGATTTCATGGTTGTGTTTTGATGATGACTGCGGATTTAGTTTTGAAGGTTCAACGTGGAATTTTTCCCACGCGAAAATTTTGGACCGGCCCCGGCGTTTGCTTCCGGAACGACAAAACGGTCGATGCCGATGGCAACCAGCCCGGCGGCGCGGCAGCGTGGGGCGCCCGCGCATTCGACATCGCCAAATCTCGCCCACATGGCGCCGTTGCGGACGACGCGGGAAAGGTGCGCCAGCACTGCCGGCGGCAATTCCGTCAGGCTGCCGGTGATGACCACATGGCGCAGGCCCAGAACGTTCAACGCCGCGGAAATCGCCACCGCCGCCGCATCCAGCGACCCGGTCAACCATGGCTCAGGACCGTTTTCCGCGATATGCGCACTCAGGGCGGACCAGTCCTTTTTCAATTTCGGGTGCGCGGCGGAGAAGCTTTCAATCAAGCCCCGGTTTGAAACCAGCGTCTCGACACAGCCGATCGCGCCGCAGCCACAGCGGCGATGGTTGCCCAGCGCCGGCGTGTGCCCAAGCTCGCCGCTGATAGGAAGCGGGCTTACAAACGGCTTGCCGCCGATGATGGCGGCACCGCCCACGCCCTCGCCAAAATCCACCAGCAGGAAATTTTCGTCCCCCGGGTTATTGAAGTGATGACCTAGCGCCACCGCGTGCTCCTCCTGCACCACGAGCACCGGAATATTCCAGACCCGGTGGATGATCGACGGCAGGTCTGTGCCATCGCTCCAGTGGATGTTCGGAGAAAACAATATGTTGTTGGCCGCCCCATCCACGATGCCGGGAACGCTCAGCAGCACGCCGAGAAATTTTTTGGACCGCAGTTTTTTTGCGGCCACACGCAACTCGGCCTCCCATTGCGTCACTGTCCGGGATTTCGCAACCGGGTTGCGGAAGGAATGATGCCATCGGCCCTCATCCGCACCGCCCAACGGCAGCTCGGCCAGCCAGGTCTCTTGGATGCCAAGGTGGATGCCCAAAAATCCCGGTTGCGAACGGTTCAGTTGCAACTGCCGCCCCGGCCGCCCCAGCCGGGTTGCGCCGCGTGCATTGCCGGTGTCGCCGTCCACAGCGTCCACTTCCTCCAGGATGTTTTCGGCAATGAGTTCATCCACGATCTTCCCCGCGGTCGGCTGGCTCATGCCGAGCGTACGCGCCAGCACCGCCCGCGAGGCGATGCCGGATTTCTGCAATTGCCGCACGAGGGCGCGCTTGTTCAGCAGGCCCATTCTGGCGGGGTGGAAAATCATTTAATTAAGAAAACTACGTAATTAACCTCCTGTCAAGCGGGTTCGGCTAAAAAATGAGATTGAACGGATTTGCCGGCGGCCCGTCCAAAAGGAATTGCTCCTGCGCACGAAAAATGAAATTGTGTGACGAGCATTCCATTTAAATGAAAAAACACATCCTGATCTTGGCCGCGGCCATTTTGGCCGCCGGCTTTGACGCCTCCGCCCAAACCACCAACAACATCCACACCGAACTGGGCACCCTCGTCCAGCAGGTAAAGGCCAAAATCACGTCCGGCAAAAAGACCGAGGCCGACCTCGCCGATGAACTCAAGCAGTTTGACGTGATCCTCGCCGAGGAAAACGGTGCCAAAACCGACGAGGCGGCGGAGATTCTTTACATGAAGGCGATGCTCTACGTGGAAATCCTCGAGGAAACGGATAAAGGAACAGCCGTGATCAAAACCATCGAGACTGATTATCCGGACACCAAATACGGCAAGCGCGCCGGACAGATCTTGGAAATGCTCGACAAACAGGCGGCTGGAAAAAAGATTCAAGCGGCCCTCGCCAGCGGCGCGACCTTTCCTGACTTCGCCGAAAAGGATCTCAACGGCGAAGCGCTCTCCGTCGGCGCGCTGAAAGGAAAGGTTGTGCTCGTCGATTTCTGGGCGACCTGGTGCGGCCCGTGCCGCGCCGAGCTCCCCAATGTCATTGCCACCTACAAAAAGCACCACGGCGAAGGCTTTGAGATCATCGGGGTCAGCCTCGATTCCGAGCGGGAAAAGCTCGACGGCTTCCTGAAACAGCAGGACGGCATGACCTGGCCGCAGTTCTATGATGGCCAGGGCTGGAGCAACAAGCTCGCGGTGAAATATGGCGTGGAATCAATCCCCTTTGCCGTGCTCATCGGCAAGGATGGCAAAATCATCGACAAGGATCTGCGCGGCGACGACCTGGAAAAGGCGGTCGCCACGGCTCTTAAATAAGCCGCCACAATAAATAACAAACGCCGTCCTTCTTGCGAGGGACGGCGTTCTGATTTTGTCGTCAGATCACTTCTTGCCCGCGAGCAGGAGTTCCGTTCCCGCCAACAGCACCACACCACGGCCATGCAGATCATCATCCGGCTGCGTGCGCTTGATGTAATAATCCAAATCTTCACCGATGTTTGTGCCCAGACACGTGCCATTGACCGAGCCATCGGCGGTCACATGCGTGGCGATGCCGGCGAATGCCTTGCGCGCGACCTCCATGTTCGAAGCGTCAATCCAGCCGCGGTTCACCGCGCGGGCGATGCCATAGGCGAACATCGCCGTACAACTGGTTTCCTCCCATAGTTCTGGCTTGTCCAAAACCTGCCGCCACATGCCGCTCGGCGCCTGGACCTTTTTCAACCCCTCGATCTGGGCCTTCAGTATCTCGATGAGTTTTGGCCGCAGCGGGCTCTTTTCATCCAAGGCCGAAAGCGTTTCAACCAAGGTGACGGTCACCCAGCCGTTACCCCGCCCCCATTTGAACGGCGCATGTTGCTTTTTATCTTCAAAATAACCATGGAACCAGATGCCATCGGTGTCCGCCTCTTTCGCCGCCTGGTTGATGATATTGTTCGCCGCGTCCTCGATAAATTTCTGGTCGTGGTTGTAAACACCCCAGCGCACGAGAAATACGCCGCCCATGTAAAGGTCATCCGGCCACAGCGTGCCGCCCATGGACTTCGGCCGCCAAAATGTGCCGTCGGGGAGACGTTCCTGTTTTTTCACGACCCACTCCGCGATGCGTTCGACAACGGCCTTTTCCTCCGGCGTCACGGACTCCGGATGGCGGATCATGCTTTCGAGGATTTGATTCCCCATCGAGCCGCAACTGTCCAGATTGCCCAGCGAGATGAGCCCGCGGATCTTGGAGCCACGGGTGAAAGCATTGAGGTCGGCGCCGTTCGTGACACTGGCCTTCAATCCCGCCAGCCAGCTGTAATACCGGGCGCAGGCCAGGTCATGCTCCACGACAAATTTGTCCACCGCCTTGTCGCCCGTCACATCGGTCGAACGCAACATCCCAAACAGCGTGACGCCCCACGGATAGCTCCAGGCGAGACCCTCCGGCGCTTTCGCGGCCTTCGCTTCCTCGACCGATTTGACGGCGGCGTAATCGCCATCTGCCAGCGCGTGTATCTGGTGCTTGGCCACGCGGGTGATGACATCGCGGATTTCGGCGTCACTGATGGCGCTTTTCTCCTTGGCAACATGGGCGGTCGCGCAACCATTCAGCAAAAGCACGGCGGCCAACGGGCCCAAAAAATATTTCGGCAAATTGCCAGGGATGAACTGGTGCATGTGTTTCATTATGGATTGATATGAAGGTGACGTCGGATGCATTGAAAGGTTTCCGGAATTTAACAAAATTCGCCCGGGTTGCGCCAGAATTTAGAACCAGAAATGCACGGTGCGGTCGTTGCAATCATACCACGGGTGCATGTCTTTGAACCGCCGCCACTCTGCGTGACAATCCAGATAGAGGATGTTTCCGCCGGCCGGAACATTTTTGACCAGATGCCCGGAGTGAACCAGGTCAGTCATGTTCATTCCGGAATTGTAAACATTGTTGTAAGTGTACGGGCCCGTGGGCGGATCGCCCAGTGACGGCGTCACATCGCCGGCAAGTTCCGTTGAGGAAATGGTCATGCCCGGGGTGGCCTGTGAAGTTTTTCTGACGAATTGCCGCTGCACTTCGCCGGGAACGCCGGCGGTTGCCGGGCTGATGAGCATCGTGTTCCCGGCGGTCTGGCTGTCCGTGGTGGCGCTCCAATTCGGGCGCCAGCCAAGCCAGGTCAGGCCGACGATGACATGACCATAAACCGGCGGCCAAAGCCCGTCGTTACTCGCCACGACATCAGCCTGGACACCGGGACAATAAAGAATTTTTCGCTGGTTGACGTTGGGCGTCACCGTGTCGGGCACGCCGAGGCACAGGGCGTCCGCGGTCTGGATGGTCAAATCCCACGCCCAACTCCCCCCCGAATTGAAGCTTGGCACGCTGTCCTTGCTGTCGCCGGCATACATGTGGACGTTCAACCCCACCTGCCGGACATTGTTCATGCAACTGATGCGGTAAGCGCGTTCCTTGGCGGTGGCCAATGCCGGCAACAGCATCGCGGCCAGGATGGCGATGATGGCGATGACGACCAACAGTTCGATCAAGGTGAAGCCGGCGTTTGGGTTCTTTTTCTTCAGATCCATAGGTTTCTAATTTGAATGTTGCTCAACCAGTTCGTGAAATTTGATCACCGCGCGCGAACGTGACCTGACCTCCAGCTTCCGATAGACGGAATGCAGATGCGCCCGCACCGTGGAATGGCTGATGCCCAGGGCCGCGCCAATCTCCTTGTAGTAAAACCCTTTCGCCAGCAGTTGGAGGATTTCTTGCTGGCGCGGCGTCAGCCGGCCCAGTGAAATCATATCCCGTCCGCCCCGGCCCCGTTCTGCCATTAATAATGCTGCAGCCATATGATAAATAATAAATTCCTGTGTTTGAGTTATGTCTCCGCCGGGCCGGAATCCGGCCCGGCGGAGATGCTCTTACGGATAGACCATGCGATAAAACACCGCGCCATTTGCCGAACTGGCCGGCAAAATAACTTGGTTGGTGCTGGTGCTGTTCGGAACATCCGCCCAGTTTGCGCCCAGTCCCGTCGCCAAGCTGTTGGTCTGCACCTGCAATCGCCAGCCGGTGTGATCCATCGGCCAGGTCAGCGTCAGGTTCGCCCCGTCAAAGGCGGCAACAATGTTCGTCGGTGAATCGTTCGCTCCCGCACCGGTGACGGTCAAAAGACCCGTCGTGGCAAGCGTATTGGTGTCCCAAGCCAGGTTAAAACCGGGGATCGCCGGGGAGATGCTGGTAAAACTCCCGCTGAAGCCGCTGTTGGCGGTAAAGATTTGGAAGCTGTCGCCGGAGTGCAACGAGCCGGCCAAGTTCACCACTTTCAAAGTTCCACCGAATTGAAGCGCAGTGCCCACGGCAAGCACGTCACTCGTCAGGTTGGTTTCGACCAGTTTGATGGTGTTGGTACCATTCAGTACGGCGTTGCCGCCCACGGTGAGTGTGCCAATGGCCGCTGAAGTTCCCGGTGCCACG
>DATHQS010000227.1:0-4642 GCA_035482455.1 Candidatus Acidiferrales bacterium
GACGCGATCTGGAGATCGTCCAACGGACCCTCCTGTGATTTGGAAAATGCCGGCATCAACGAGCCCGGTTTGCCGTACGTGATCCACGTGCGCCAAAATTCTTCGTTCGTCGGCACCTTCAATTGTGCCAGGTCCGGCACCATCGTCGCCCGGTTTTCCGCCTCGTGACAGATCGCGCAGCTTATCTTGAAAAGCTCCTGGCCATATTTGCCCGTGACATTCTTCACATGGCACGTCGCGCAATCGCCCTTGAACACCGCCTGCCGGTCGACCTTTGCCGCCGCGATGCCCGCCATCTTCTGGTCCTCCGACATCTTGATGACCGGCGCCGGCGCCAGGTTGATCCGCAGCATCAGTTGTTTTTTGCCCTTGTCCGTCGTGACATCGACGGTCTTGAACACCGTGCCCGTTTTGCCCGCCAGGTTGACGGTCAATTTGATCGCGCCATTGGTGCCTGGCGCCAGTTGCCACGGCACCGGCGGCAGCTCCGCCGTGGTGCAGCCGCAGGACGGGTGCACGTTCAGCACCGTCACGATGCTCTCCGTGGTGTTGGTGAAGTTGAAGGTGAAGCGCGCAAAGTCATCGCCTTCCGTTGCGTCCACCGCCTTCAAAATCGCGTCAAATGCCAGTATGCCGTCCGGCAACGGTTCATTTTGGTGTGTCACGTCCGGCACATAAACCGGCGCGCTCGTGACCTCGCCCGCGGGTTGTGGGGCCGCGGCGGGCGTCTGCGCGGCGGCCGGGGTCTGGGCGGCGGCGGAAAAGATTCCGGCGGTAAAAATCGCGCCAACGGCAAAAATGGTCCGGTACGTCTGCATGAGGGGCTAAAATACGCCCGTCGGCGGGGTTTGACGAGCAGGAATTGTCACACTGGTGAAACATCCAAGCACCAACCTCCAACATCCAGAGAACATCCAAATGCCAAACTCCAAACCTTGCGGCGTCCAACTGTTATTGGATGTTGAAGCTTGGAATTTCTCTGGCCTGTCGCGCCGTAGCTTTGGCGAAGGCGGAAGCTTGGATGTTGGAATTTGGTGTTTTCCTACCCCCGGTTCAGCGCGCTCAACACCGCCTTGATCGACGCCAGCTCGATGTTCGTGTCCACCCCCGCGCCCCAGCGGGCCTTGCCGTCCGCCGTCTTGATCTGGATGTAAGAAATCGCGCTGGCTTCTTCACCGCTTCCGAGGGCGTGCTGGCTATAATTTACCACTCCAAATTCAGGGCATTTGGGATGCCGCTTGATGGCATGGACAAAAGCCGATAATGGACCATTTCCTTGCCCTTCATAAAGCAAAGCGGGACCATTTTCATAAGTAATTCTCGCTTGGCAATCAGTTTCATTGGCATTCTTTTGATGATCAAATCGCGTATATGACCAAGGTAAATCACGTTTCACATATTCATTCCAGAACATTTCCTTCAATTCCTCACCAGAAACTTCTCGGCCAAGTTTGTCCACCTTGTCATTTGCGATGGGGCCAAATTCCCTTTGCATATCTTTTGGTAATTCGATACCGAATTCCTTTTCGAGCAAATAAGCCACGCCACCCTTTCCGCTTTGGGAATTAACGCGGATAACTTCGGAGTACTCTCGCCCAATATCCTTTGGATCAATGGTTAGATATGGGACGTCCCAGATTAAATCGCTTCCAAAAGCCTTTTGAACGGTCAGTTCCCCCGTATTTGGATTTGTCGACGATTGATACTTATCAGTCGCTCGTTCCATTAATCCCTTCTTAATGGCATCTTGATGTGAGCCGCTGAACGCAGTGAAAACTAGTTCACCTGCGTAAGGCTGGCGCGGTGGAACTTTCATGCTCGTACAGCGCTCGTACACATCGATGATTTCGTTCAGATTCGAAAAATCCAATTTCGGGTCGATGCCATGCATGTAGTGGTTCAATGCCACCGTCACGATGTCCAGATTGCCCGTGCGTTCGCCGTTGCCGAACAACGTGCCTTCCGCGCGGTCCGCGCCCGCGAGCAAGCCCAACTCCGTCGCCGCCACGCCCGTGCTCCGGTCGTTGTGCGTGTGCAAGCTGATGATGAGTGAATCGCGTTTCTTGATGTTCCGGCACATCCACTCGATCTGGTCCGCGTAGACATTTGGCATCGCCACCTCCACCGTGTCCGGCAGATTCAAGATCATCTTGTGCTGCGGCGTCGGCTGCCACACGTCCATCACCGCCTCGGAAATCTCCTTCGCATACTCCACTTCCGTCATGCTGAAACTTTCCGGCGAATATTGGAGCATCACTTCCGTGCCTTGCAACCGGTGCAACCGGTCCTTGATCATCTGCGCGCCCTTCACGGCGATGGCCTTGATCTCGTCCTTCGACTTTCCGAACACCACGCGGCGCTGCGCCGGCGACGTCGAGTTGTACATGTGGATGATCACTTTCTTCGCACCGATCAACGATTCCACCGTGCGCTCGATCAAATCTTCGCGCGCCTGCACCAACACCTGCAACCACACATCATCCGGCGCATGGCCTTTCTCGATGAGCAAACGGTTGAACGCAAATTCCGTGTTCGACGCGGAAGGGAAGCCCACCTCGATCTCCTTGAAACCAGTTTTCACCAGCGTCTGGAACAACTCGAGTTTCTGCGACACGTTCATCGGCACCGCGAGCGCCTGGTTGCCATCGCGCAAGTCCACGCTGCACCAGCGCGGCGCGTGGGTGAGGACACGGTTGGGCCATTGCCGGTCCGGCAAATGCACGGGCGGGAACGCACGGTATTTTTTCGACGGTTCTTTATGCATGGTCGTTTGGCTTTCTAATTATTGCCGTCCGGCGCCGGAGTTAAAACAAAAAACCCACCGCCGTTCGGCGGTGGGTTTTTGGTCAAATTCTTGTGGACGCATCAAAACCCGGCCGCCGCGCTGGTAAGCAGCGCGTTCTTAAGCAGCAGGTTCAGATTCGTCTTCACGCGCCCAATCTAGTCGCCCAACCCCGAACGGTCAAGTTTTCCGTGGGCTGCGCCGCCAAATCGCGATGCAAACCACGAGTGAAATCGCGGAAATCCCCGCCCCGATCGCCAGGTTCGGATCGTGATACACCAGCCGCACCTGATGCGTCCCGGCCGGCACCTGCACCGCCTGAAACGCCACGTTCGCCCGCAACAACGTCACCGGCTGCCCGTCCACCTCGGCCCGCCAGAGATGATAATACGCCTGTCCGATCACCACGAGGCTCGCCGCGTCCGCCTTCACCTCCGCCTCCACCTGGTTTTGCCCGAAGCGCACATTGCTCACCGTGCACGTCGCCTGATTGGATACCGTCACGTTGGCATGCATCGACTCCGGCAGATACACCACCGTGCGCGGATTAAAATCCTTGGCCGTGATGGCCTCCAGCGCCTGCGCGTCGCTCCTGAATTCCGGCCGCTGGCCCGCGGTCACCACCGGCAGATAATTCGTGCGCCCGATCCATTTCGCCGGATTGGCCGGGTCCGAGATCCACGCCGCCGAAAAGAAATCAAGCAAACCGTCGCCATAATTCGTGCCCGCCGTATAAAAAACCCGTTTTTCCACGCGGTCAAAATGCGCCGGGCGCAGCGTGAACGCGCCGTTCACCTTGGGCAACGAATCCAGCAGGTTGAAGTTATACCACTCCGCCAGCCGGTGACCCAGGAAATCGAGTTGCGGGTCCTTCACGTAACTGTAAAGCATCTGTTGCTCCGCCGCCGGACTCACCATGATGCGGCCCGTGCCCGGCGCAGGCACCGCCCGGTCTTTCGCCTGCCACATGCCCGGCGTCATCACGATGCTCGGCAGCGTCGGCACGATCCCCGGGCTGTGAGTGAGCAAATCTGCCAGCAAAATTCCCAGCGCCGCGAACTGCAGCACCAACCGTGTGCGCTCCGTTTTGACCTGCGTCAGCCACCACAGCAACCCAAGCAACACTGCCAGCAATAGCACGCGCGTCAGCGCATTCACAGTCATCGTGTGAACCTCGTCATACGGAAACGGATGATGCCGCGCGTACCAGACCAGCCCACCCGCCAACGCCGCAAAAATTCCGCCGCAAATGATCAGCGCCCGCTTCACCCGCGCCTCCGGGTTGGTCTGGATGGCCTGGATTGCCCACGCCGCCAGCAGCGGCACCAAAAACGATGCCAGCGTCGTGAACTTCACCGGGAACCGCGCGATGCCGATCCACGGAAAAACTTTCTTCGCCAGCGGATACAAATATCCCGCTTCACCCAGCGCCATGACCCAGCAGGTCACCAGCACCCCCGCGATTACCCAGCGTACTCGCGTCCGTCCGCAGCACACGCCGACCGCCGCCAACGCCAGCACGCCCAGCCCGGGATAATATGACAGAAAAAAATCCTGGCCGGCCTGAAACCAGTTGCCTTGCGGCGAAAGATAGTTGTGAAACAGCGGTACGACGAGGTTCGCCCAACCCCAGCCCGGCATCGCCCAGCGCGCATGATCATCGTAGTTCGTGTCCCGTTGTGAATTTGCCAGCAGGTCGAAGAACGGCAGCATCTGGACCATCGTGATGCCCGCCGCCAGCACGATGACGCCCGCCGAGCGGAGCGCAGAATTCCAAAAAGTGATCTTACGTGCCAGCAGTTCCGCCAGCCACAGTGTCGCGAGAAACATCCACACCATCAGGGTCAGCTCAGGCGTGGA